>NZ_LGCW01000263.1:0-61898 GCF_001279365.1 Streptomyces sp. NRRL F-5755
CCGACGCCGACCGCACCGCCCCCCTCCTCCCCTCCTCACTCCTCGCTCCTCCCCCCTCGCGGCCACTCCGTGCCACATCCGTTAGGGAAGCGTTAGTCAAGCGGCAGCCCGGCAGGTCAAGGTGGCATCGCAGCATGCAGCACCAGCAGCGACCCCGGGAGACCCCATGCCGCGCCGCACCGTTACGGAGGCAGCCACCGCACGCCGCGACCGCAGCCGCCACGGCGACGGGCGCGGCCGTACCCGTACGCTCGCCCGTACCCGTACGCTGCGGACCGCCGCCGCCGGGCTCACGGCGGTGGCCGCTCTCGGCCTGCTCACCGCGTGCGGCGGTCAGGAGGCGCTGAAGACGAGCGACGGCAAGCCGTTCCACCCCTTCGGCAAGGATTCCGGCGGCGCGGACGAACCGCTGGGCCCGGAGGTGACCGGCTCCCGCACCGACCGGACCGCCACCGGGGTCCACGCGTCCTGCGACCCCGCGCGGGTCACGCTGGCCGCCAAGCCGCTCCCCCAGCCGCCCGGCCGCATCCTCCTCCAGGTCACCAACACCTCCCGTACCGCCTGCGACCTGCACGGCTCCCCCCACCTGCGCGCCGGCGACACGGACCCCACCCACCTCCGTGAACGGCCCGCCAACCGCGCGCCCCGCACCCCGCTCACCCTCGCCCCCGGCGGCACCGCCTACGCCACCATCACCACGCACACCACCGGCCGCGAAGCCCGCACCCTCTCGATCGGCTTCACCGACCGCGACGGCCACACCCTCCCCGGCCTCCAGGCCCGCGTCCGGCTCCCGAAGGGCGTCCACCTGGACGACGACGCCCGCGTCTCACACTGGCAACGCGACCTGAAGCGCGCCCTCGCCCCCTGACAACCACCCGCCCACACCACGCGATTGGCACCCGGGCCGCCGGGTACCCGGTCCACGACCGGCCCGGAACATCCAATCGCGTACGGAGGCGGAAACCATGGGCATCGGATGGTGCATCGGTCTGCTCGCGCTGGGCGGCATCCTGACCTTCGCGGTGGACTGGCACATGGCCGGGGTCAACCTGCACCTCGTCGGCCTGATCCTGATGGCCGTAGGCATCATCGGCATAGCGGCCTACGTCAGCATCTTCAAACGCCGCCGCATGCAGCCCCCGAGCCCGGCGGCCCCGGTGGTGGAGGAGACGCATCGGATGCATTACGAGGACTGAAGGGCGTGGATACGTACCGGCGACGGCTGCCGGTACGTGATCACCCCCAGGTGAGGCGCTGCCCTTCCGGCCCGACGCGCAGCCACATACGGTCGGCCGACGGGCACCCGTCCGCTTGCCACCGCACAACGCGCCCGGTGATCTCGTCCCACAGGCGCGCAGGCCCGCCCTGCCGCACCAACCATCGCGCACCGTCGTGGAAAACCACCGCCCACGCCTCGGCGTCCACGTCGATCACGACGTGCTCCGCGCGCCCCTCACGTTCCAGCGTCAGCCGCTGTGCGCGCGGCGCGGCGAACTGTGCGACGAACCGGGCCGTCCAGTCGTCGAGCGCGTCCGCGCCCAGCTCGGTGGGTTCCGCGTCCCCCTCCCCGAGGTTCGGCAAGAGGCCCAACGGCGGCGGAAGGTGGGGCCGGGCCAGCATGAACGAGACCTGCCCGCCCAGAACCGGCCCACCGGCCGTGCCATCGTCGGAGACCGTCAGCCGTACGAGCTCGGACGCGTGCATCCATCCGCCCACCGTGAGCAGCACCTCGCCCCCGGGCCGCGTCTGAGCGATCCAGTCCGCCGGCACGGTGTGCACGCCGCATGTGGCGATCACGCGATCGTACGGACCGCCCTCCTCGTGGCCCGCGAGCCCGTCGCCGACCACGCGGACAGGCCGGTGACCGGAGCCCGCTAGGGCCATCCCGGCACGGGCGGACACCTCGGCGTCGACCTCGACCGTGGTCACGTTGTCCGCACCGACGGCCCGACAGAGCAGCGCGGTCGAATAGCCCGTACCCGTACCGATTTCCAGGACCCGCATCCCCTCGGCCACCCGCAGCTCTTCGAGCATCCGCACGACCAGGCTCGGCAGGGTGGAGGACGACGACGGGGCCGCGGCGATACGCCCCTCGACCTGGTCGGGGAAGACACCCCCGGCGACCTGCGTCACGAGGGTGTCGTCTTCGTAGACCCGCACGAGCCCGCCCGGGCCGTCCCCCACCACAGGCCGGTACCAGCCACCCTCTTCGTACTCGAACCAGCCGCGCGATAGGAACGCCTCGCGGGGCACCGCCCTGACAGCTGCCTCCCATCGGGGACTGCTCAGGGCGCCGGACTTGAGCAGATGCTGCACGAGGCCGGCCCGTAGGCGCTCCGAATTCCGGGGATCAGTCATGCGGGGTTGTTCCATTCTCCAGCAGGTCGGCGATGGCGTGGGTGATGGGGAGGGCGGTCGCGTCTTCGAGCCACGCCCATTGGCCATTGGGGTTGCACTCCAGAAACCACCATGTGCCGTCCGCGGTCACGGCGAAGTCGAAGGCTCCGAAGTTCAGTCCGAAGGTGGCGAGAAAACGCTTTAGCGCACCGCCTGTCTCTCTCGGGCAGGCGACCGGCTCATAGATGAGGTTCTGATATTCGGCTCTCCAGTCCACGACCCCGGGTGGGGCGGTGATCCGCGCGCTGAACGCCTGCTCACCGACGACAACCGCCCGCACGTCCGCTTCCTTGGGCACCCGCGCCTGGAAAAGGTGTGCACTACGGCTCACCGCTCCGTCGATCTCCTCCACCCCGACCGGAGCGGCCCAGATTCCGGCGGGCTCCCCCTCGACCTGGTACGGCCCAGCGTGCAACGGCTTGTAGATCGCGGGCCGTTCGGCACAGAACTGTTCGGCCTCCCGAGTGTCGTTGGTGATGAGAGTGGCGGGGACCGTGAGCCCTGCGCGGATCGCGGCAACCAACTGAGCGGGCTTGTACTCGGCCCGTGCAATGGCCTGCGGGTGACTCAGGTACAGACAACCCGGCAACGCTCCCAGCACACCGCCAAGGCCACGACGCGCCTCTTGCGCGGCGAACCTGGCCGACTGCTCACCGTTGCCCGACAGGTAGGGACTCGGCCGACGGTGGTACAGGGCTCGTACGGCGGCGAGATCAGCCGTACGCTCCCCGGTTGTCAGGTACCCACTCCACCCCGTCCGGCCGGCGCGCCCGTCCCCGATACGCGCGGCGAGCGAGACGGACGCCGGGAAGTCGCGCCCCGGGTCGAACCGGAGGACGGGCACCCGCCGACGGTTCAGTTCCGTGATGACGAGGTCAGCGGTCGCGTCCTCGTACTCCGTACACACCAATACCGGGCGTCCGTCCATAGCGCCGCCGCCTAGTCCTGCGTGGCGTCGTGGCCGGAGTCGGCATCCACTTTGCCGTCCTTGCCGACCTGGGTGGGCGGGTAGGTGTTCACGCTCGTGCCGTGCTTGCCGAGTTCGGCAGGTGTGATCGTTCCGACCTGCCCGCTCCACCGGCCGGTCTGCGTGACGGGGTCAATGCCCTCGTACCGCCACGGCGAGGCAGACCCGTTACGCAGTGGTACCAGGCGGCGCATCCCCCACGGGGTCGGTACAGCGGTCTCCGTACCTACGAGTTCCGTTTTCATGTCTTCTCCTTGATCGCTTCATACGGGGCTGGCTGTAGGACGGCGTAGTCACCGAAGTTCCGGCGATACCGCCGGTGCCCCGTCTCCTGCGTGTGCTTGCGCTGCCACTCCTCGACGGGGCCCGGGGCGTGGTGTGTGCCGGACTCCGCGCCGCACTCCGTCTCGTCACCGGACACGCACCGGGCCTCGTACTCCGGCTCCGCCGTCCGGTCCTGGCTGATCGTGAACGGCACGTACCGGAACGTCCGCCGGGGCATCAGGGGTGCTCCCGGCGCTGGTGCTGGCGCATGAGGACGTTGGCGTCGGTCTGTGCGCTGGCGTCGAATCTGGCCCGGGCCTCGGCTCGCTGTGCGGCGAGGGCTGTACACGTCGCGCAGCCTGGTGCGGGTACGGGCGGGCGGCTCAGGTCTTCCTGCGGAACGTTCACGGTGTCCGGCCCTCTCGCTTGCGCCCCGAGTCCCTGACGTGCAGGAAACCGCCGGCCTTTTCGATCTCACGAGCGATCGCGTCGTACTCCTGAGGTACGGGCGAGATCATCGAGCGCCACGCGGTGAGCACGGCACCGGCCTCGCCGAGCTGAACGCGCTCGATTGCCCGCCCGAGCCCGTCGCGTCCGTCGGGCGGCAGCAACCCGACGTGCTCCTCGATCACGCCGGTGATCTCCCACCCGAAGTCCCCGGCGTACTCGGTGCATTCCTTACGGGCCGTGCCGAGGTCGGTGTCAGGTGCGCCGCACAGGTAGATCACGCAGCGGAAGCGCGCGATCCCCGCGGGTTCGGCGGGTACGCCGTCCTCGCCCGTCGGCATACCCGCTGCCGCGTCCGCGAGTGCCTGACGGCGTCTCAGGGTGTGCTCGGTTCGACGGTGCGTGGTCCGTCCCTGCCTCTGTCCACTCTCGGCGCTGGCCATGCACTGAGGGTGCCCATGCGTTCGCGCACGGTGAAGAGATGGGGCGTAGGACCGAAGTCGGCCATCGGTCCCGACTCGTACGCTCCGTGGGACTCATGCGATCAAGGGCACGCCGATCACCTCACCGATCCGCCGGACACGCGCCGTCGAGACGTTCGCGAGCCGCTTCCCGATGATGGCGGGCAACGCCTGGTGCCTGACCCACTCCGGAGCATCGAGCCCGACTTCGACCAGCGTGTTGCCTGCCTGGTCATGAAGGCCGGCACCGCACTGGGCGAGGGCCACGTCGAGCTTGTAGCGGTTCCGCGCGAGTTTGGGCATGGAAGGCGGCAGTTCTGTGCGGGATGCCAGGCCCAGCGCCTTTCCGTGGTTGCCGAGCGCCACGGCGATTCCCACGGCTTCGGTGCTCGCCGCGGTGGGGCCGAAGTGGGTGCCGTACAGCGCCACGTCCCGACCGAGCCTCGCCGCTGCCGCATGCGCCTGTGACAGGTAGTCATCGGCGGATACGGCATCGCCGCGTCGTGAGGCGGCGACCGCAGCGGAGATCATCAGGCGCCCGTATGCGAGCAGTTGGGGGCCGGACGCCTTGCTGAACGACGGCTCGATCCGCAGCGCGGCACGCTCGGCGACGGCAACAGCCCGGGACACCTTCGCGCTGCGTAGGTGAACCCACGACAACGTCGACTCCAGGAGCGCGGCCAGCACCACATCACCGGAGTCTTCCGCCAGACGACGCGCAGAGGTGAGCGCGCTCAGGGCGAGATCGCGCTGGCCGAGCAGAATCGCGGCCGACGACGCGAACTGGTAGGTGCCGGCGAGGACCGACCCCAGTCGTTCCCGCTCGTGCCCTGTCGCCTGCCCGTACCGGACGCTCCCTTCGAGCAGCACCTTGGCGATGAGCTCACTCAACTCGCCGTAGTCGCCGCGCCAGTACGTGATTTCCACGCGCTTGTGAGCGGCCGACAGCTCACCGAGCGTGCTCGGCTCCCCTGCGCCGTCCCAGTCCCCGAGGGCACTCTCGTGCACCGCGTCGGAAAGCCGCCGCAGAGCGGCCCTGGTGTCCCGGCTCGCGCCCCGGCGCGGCGCCTGCTGCCCCAGGATCACGGATACGTCCGTATTCAGCGCACCGGCGATCCTGAGCAGCGAACCGACGGACAGCTCACCGCGGTCCTGCTCGGCCTTCTGCACCAGGGCGAGGGAGACGCCCGCGGCCTCGGCGAGCCCCTGCTGTGTCAGGTCGGAACCGCGCAGGTGCTTGATGCGCTTACCAGTCGTGAAATCGGCCCAGTTGCTCACGATCACCTCGGTGGGTTCGATCAGGCTCGGCGGCTTGCTTCGATGGTAGGGCCCGCCACTGACACGCCAACGGTGAGCAGAACACCCGGAATGCGAAATGCACCGACTCACCGATCCATACCCATCCCAGAAATGCGACATTCCGTCGCACTTGATCAATGCAATCGGCTCACCCTTCGCGGACCGACCCTCAATACGAAGAAAAGTGACAAGGCCGGTCACTGATGACGGGGCGCCCCCCGACGGCTCTGGCGTATCACCGGCCACTCGCTATGGTGTCGTTGCCATGCCACCCACACACGCCCCGCCCAATCCGCACCACTGAACGCAGTGACACCACTGGGGGACCCCATGACCGCACGCCGCTCCCGCCGCCCCGCCGCCTACGCGGCACTGGCCGTCGCGATGGCCGGATCGCTTGCTCTGGCCGGATGTTCCGGGAATTCGAAGAGCAGCAAGAGCAGCTCGAAGAAGTCGTCGTCGAAGAAATCGTCCAAGAGCAAGACGAAAAAGATCATCGGTGGTGGCGCGGCGGCGGGTGCCGGTGCGGCGGCCGGGTCGCGTGGTGCGCGGGCGTGCGGTCCCGGGATGTTCCGGTTCGAGATTTATTCGCATGCGCCCAACGATCATGTGGTGATCAAGGCCGTGAACATCAGCAGCACCCGTTCCTGCCTGCTCTACAACCACCCGCTGGTCCGCTTCAACGGCGCCAAGGACCCGTTGCCGCTGCTCAAGGACAGCAATGTGATGGGCGGGGACGTGGAGACCGTACGGCCCAAGGGGACGGTCTGGGCGAGTATTCCGACCGGCACCGCCGCCCAGAAGGGCAGTGGCAAGAAGACGTACGCGACGGTCGAATTCAGCGGGAGCGATCTGAACGGCTCTCCGAAGGGGCCGCCGCAGCGCGTCGACTTCCGTAACGCGCCGGTGGCGGTCGGCGCCTCCCAGGTCACGTACTGGCAGAGCACGCTGAGCCGGGCGGAGAGCTATACGAAGCCGAAGGGGTAGGGGCGGGGCGGGCGGCCCTGGCGAGGGCCGCCCGCCCCTGCCCGGCTACTCCTGGGCCGCGCCCTCGTCCATCCCCGCCAGCACCAGCGCCAGCCGCTCCGTCCCGCCCTCGACCACCCGCACCGGGACGCCCCAGTCCTGCTGGTGCACATGGCAGGCCGGGTACTCGATCGCCGGGTCGTCGTCGCAGGACGCCGCCATCGCGGAGACGTGCAGCACGCCCTCCGTCACGCCGTCCGCCAGCACCAGGTCGCGGGCGAGGTCGGTGTCCGCGCCGTCGCCGGAGGCCAGCAGTTCGGGCGGGGTCGAGCTGACCAGGAGGCGGGTGGACGGGCCGTACCGGAGGTCCAGTTTCTGGCCCGCGGGGGCCTGGAAGATGACGTCGAGGCGGAGCTTTCCGGGGCCGACCTCGGTGGCCGCGCGCTGGGTGCGGTGCGCGACCGACTCGACCCGTACGGCCTCCTCGGGCAGCCGCAGCCGGGTCAGGCGGTGGCGTGCCGACTCGACCACGACGATCTCCGGGTCGCCGGAGCCCTCGTCGCCGACGAGCACCGCGTCGGACGGTTCGCGCAGGTCGGTCGCGAGCGTGCTGACCTCGCCGGTCGCGGGGTCGTAGCGGCGCAGCGCGTGGTTGTACGTGTCGGAGACGGCGACCGAGCCGTCAGGGAGCGCGGTGACGCCCAGCGGGTGCTGGAGCAGCGCCTGGGCCGCGTCGCCGTCGCGATGGCCGAAGTCGAACAGACCGGTGCCGACCGCGGTGTGCACGACAAGGTCCGTGTCCAGCCAGCGGACCGCGCTGGTCTCGGAGTCCGCGACCCACAGCCGGTCCCCGGCCGCCGCCAGGCCGGACGGCTGCGCGAACCACGCCTCCGCCGCCGGTCCGTCCACCAGGCCCTCGTTGGTCGTACCGGCGGCCGCCTCGACGGTCTCGGTGGCCGGGTCGTACGTCCACAGCTGGTGCACGCCCGCCATCGCGATCCACAGCCGGTCCTGCCACCAGGCCACGTCCCACGGCGAGGACAGGTCCACCTCGCGGGCGGGGCCGGAGGTCGCCGAGCCCTGCCACCACTGCTTGCCGGTGCCGGCCACGGTGGCGATCTCGCCGGTCTCCAGGTCGAACGTACGGATCGCGTGGTTGACCGTGTCGGCGACCGCGACCTTGCCGTCCGGCAGCAGCGCCAGGCCCTGCGGCTCGCTGAAGGCGTCCGCGCCGAAGCCGCGCTCGCCGCTGCCGATCCGGCGCAGTACGGTCTCGCCGTCCGCGGCCAGCTCCACGAGCTGGTGCCGGGTGGTGTCCGAGACCAGGAAGGTGCCGCCGGGCAGGCGCAGCGCCTTGCCGGGGAAGCGCAGGTCGGTGGCGACCGGCTCCGGCGGTACGTACGGCCCGTCGCCGCGCCGCAGCGTCCCCTTCGCCTCGTGCTCCGCCTCCAGCTCACCGACCAGCGTCTCGATGGCGTGCGCGTGCCCCTCACCGGCGTGCTGGGCGACGACGTACCCCTCGGGGTCGATCACGACCAGCGTCGGCCAGGCCCGTACCGCGTACTGCTTCCAGGTGGCCAGCTCCGGGTCGTCCAGCACCGGGTGCTCGACCTCGTACCGCTCGACGGCGTCCACCACGGCCTGGTGCTCGGCCTCGTGCACGAACTTCGGCGAGTGCACCCCGATGATCACCACGGTGTCCCGGTGCCGCTCCTCCAGCTCCCGCAGCTCGTCGAGTACGTGCAGGCAGTTCACGCAGCAGAAGGTCCAAAAATCCAGGATCACGATGCGGCCCCGCAGGTCGGCAAGGGTGTATTCCTTGCCGCCGGTGTTCAGCCAGCCGCCCTTTCCGACCAGCTCGGGGGCGCGGACTCGGGCGCGGCGCGGGGTGTTCGAAGCGGGGGCGTCGTTCATGGTTCAAGGGTGCCACCTGGGCATGAACACGCGGTCACGGGAGTACGGCGTGTGAGGCAGCCGACAGGGCGCACCCCGTACAAAGCCCTCCCGCGTCCGGATCACGTCCACCCCGCCTCCAGCACCGTCCCGTGCTCCCCGCCCATGTGCTTCTTGATCAGGACCCGCGCGTCCGTCTCGGCGCTCCGGTCGTGGGTGGCCCGCGCCCGGCGGCGGGCCGTGTCGAGGTCGGTGCAGCGGGGGCAGCCCGCCTTGGGGGTGAACCGCCGGGTGGTGACCGCTTCTGCCATGGGGTCATGGTCCGTGCGGGGCGGCGCGGGGTGGTGAAGGACCCGCGTACGGGGCGCGGAAGGTCACCTGGCTGTACGGGCCCGATGGTGGTGCGCCGGGGAGGAGGCGGGGATATGGGGGAGGTGGCGCGGAGTGGTGCGGGGCGTTGGCAGGCGAGGGCCGGGAACATGTCCGGCATGAGGTATCTCATTCACGACCGGATTTTCGGCATCGGTGACGATTACTGGATCGATGACGAGCACGGGCGGCACGTTTATCTCGTCGACGGGAAGGCGCTGCGACTGCGCGAGACCTTCGAGCTGAAGGACACCGACCGGCGCGTCCTGGTGACCATCCGCAAGAAGTGGCTCGCCCTGCGCGACACCATGACCATCGAGCGGGACGACCGGACGCTGGCCACCATCCGGCGCAAGCGGCTGTCGCTGCTGCGCAACCACTACCGCGTGGAGCTGGTGGACGGCACCGAGCTGGACGTCAGCGGCAAGATCCTGGACCGTGAGTTCGCCGTCGAGTACGACGGCGAACTGCTCGCGGACATCTCGCGCCGCTGGCTGTCCGTACGGGACACCTATGCGGTGCAGGTGGTGCGGGAGGACGCCGATCCCTCGCTGCTCATCGCCGTCGCGGTGGGGGTGATCCGGCTGGCGGAGCGGGAGCGGGGGGACGACTGAGGGGCCGCTTCCGGTTACGGGGTGTCCAGGCCCAGCACCCGGTCGCGCAGCGCCGGGAAGTCCTCCCGGGTCTTGCCCACCTTGGCCGGATCGAGCTCCACGGTCAGCACTTCCTCGTACGGACCGGCCTCCGCCAGCACCTCGCCCCACGGATCGACGGCGACACTGTGGCCGGCCTGCTCGACGCCGCCGTTCGTGCCCGCGGTGCCGCAGGCCAGTACGTAGCTCTGGTTCTCCACCGCGCGGGCGCGGGCCAGCAGCGACCAGTGGGCGCGGCGGCGGGCGGGCCAGCCGGCGGGGATGACGAGGGTCTGCGCGCCGGCGTCCACCAACTGGCGGAAGAGTTCCGGGAAACGCAGGTCGTAACAGGTGGCCAGGCCCAGGGTCGTGTCCGGGAGCGGGACGGTGACGGGCTTCTCGCCCGCGCCCATCAGGACCGCCTCGCCCTTGTCGAAACCGAAGCGGTGGATCTTCCGGTAGGAGGCGGCGAGCCGGCCGTCGGGGGAGAAGACGAGCGAGGTGTTGTAGAGGGTGCCGTCGGGGGCGCGCTCCACGAACGAGCCCGCGTGCAGCCAGACACCGGTGTCGCGGGCGGCTTCCGACATCGCCTGATACGTGGGGCCTTCGAGCGGTTCGGCCTCGTCGGCGAACGTCTCGAACGCGAAGGCGCCGACCGGCCACAGCTCGGGGAGGACGACGAGATCGCTGGCCGCGCGCTCGCGGACCAGCGAACAGGCCCGCTCCCGCCGCGCGTTGACCGGTTCCGCCGTGTCCACATGAAGCTGGATCAGTGAAGCGCGCACAGTACCACCGCCTAAGCATTCGAGCCGGGTCGCCGTCAAAAATCGGCCTACGATGGTCACCCGAAAGCACTGCCGGGGTGCCCGTGCGCAGCGTAACTTAACTGCACAGACAGCAGCCCGCGTACGACCGTCCGAGGGGTTCCGTGACCGTCCATCCCAGCCTGCAGCCCTCCATCGACGCCTGGACGCACTCCATCGAAGCGATATCCGAGCTGGTCAAGCCACTGGTCGAAGGCGACTGGAACAGGCCGACGGATCTTCCGGGGTGGTCCGTGCGCGATGTCGTCTCGCACATCATCGGCCTGGAGAGCGAGATGCTCGGCGACCCCCGGCCCATCCATTCCCTGCCGCGCGACCTCTACCACGTACGCACGGATTTCGCCCGCCGGATGGAGCTCCAGGTGGACGTCCGGCGGCATCACACCGGTCCGGAGATGACCGCCGAGCTGGAGTACATGATCATTCGTCGCGCGCGGTCGCTGCGGAACGAGACCCGCGACCCCGAGACGGTGCTGCGCACCCCGCTCGGCGAGGAGCGCACGCTGGCGTACGCCCTGCGGCAGCGGGCGTTCGACGTATGGGTCCACGAACAGGACCTGCGCCACGCGCTGAACCTGCCCGGCAACCTCGACTCGCCCGGCGGCCAGCTCACCCGCGACCTGCTGCTGCTCGCGCTGCCGAAGGTGGTCGCCAAGCACTCGGGCGCGCCCGCCGGTTCGGCCGTCGTCTTCGACGTGAGCGGCGCGCTGGAGTTCATGCGGACGGTCCGGGTGGACGCGCAGGGCAACGGCTCGATCGACGAGAGCGTCTCGCTCGGCCCGGCCGTGACGCTCTCGATGGACTGGGAGATCTTCCTCCGGCTGGCCTGCGGCCGGGTGCGGCCCGCCGCCGTCACCGACCAGGTCAAGATCGACGGCGAGCGGGAGCTGGCGGCGGCGATCCTGGAGCACTTCGCGATCACTCCGTAGGGGGCCGAGGCGGGCGCTGCCGGGTTTCGGCCGTCCCGTTACGCCGGTACGTACGCGATCCCATGACGCCCGTACGCGCGCCGCCCCGTCACACCCGTACGCGCCGCCCCGCTACGCCGGTACGTGCACCGCCTCCACCCGGCTCGTCACCAGCCGTTCCCGCTCCCGCCGGTGCGCCCGGCCGCGCAGCCGCAGGATCTGCGCGACGCCGAGCGCCTGGAGGACGAAGACCGAGACGAACGCGATGCGGTAGTTGTCGCCGGTGGCGTCCAGCAGGATGCCGATCGCCAGCAGCGTCGTCATCGAGGCCGTGAAGCCGCCCATGTTGACGATGCCTGAGGCGGTGCCCTGGCGCTCCGGCGGGTTGGCCGGGCGGGCGAAGTCGAAGCCGATCATCGAGGCGGGGCCGCAGGCGCCGAGCACCGTGCACAGCACGATCAGCAGCCATACGGGCGCGTGGTCGGCCGGCCAGGCCAGCGTGATCGCCCACAGCAGTGCGGTGGCGGCGACGGTGCCGAGCGCCAGCGGCGTACGGGCGGCGTGGTGACGGGCGATGACCTGCCCGTAGACCAGGCCGACGACCATGTTGGACAGCACGACGAGGGTGAGCAGTTCGCCCGCCTCACCGCGCGTCAGGCCCTGGGCCTCGACGAGGAACGGCAGGCCCCACAGCAGCAGGAAGACCATCGCCGGGAACTGGGTGGTGAAGTGCACCCACATGCCCAGCCGGGTGCCCGGCTCGCGCCAGGCGTCGGCTATCTGACGGCGGACGAAGGCGGCGCCGGTGTGTGTGGCGGGCGCCGGGGCGGGCTCGTAACCCTCGGGGTGGTCCTTGAGGAAGGCCAGCACCAGAGCGAGGACGACGATGCCGCCGAGCGCGCTGGCCGCGAAGGTCGGTGTCCAGCCGAAGGCGTGCAGCAGCCGGGCGAGGACGAGCGTGGAGACGAGGTTGCCCGCCATCCCGATGAGGGCGGCGATCTGGGCTATCAGGGGGCCGCGCCGGGCCGGGAACCAGCGCGCGCCCAGCCGCAGCACGCTGATGAACGTGAGCGCGTCACCGCACCCGAGGAGCGCCCGCGAGCCGAGCGCCATCGCGTACGACTGCGAGAGCGCGAAGCCGAACTGGCCGACGGTGTACAGCACCACGCCCAGGATCAGCACCTTCTTGGTGCCGAGCCGGTCGACCAGCAGGCCGACGGGTATCTGCATGCCCGCGTAGACGAGCAGTTGGAGGATGGAGAAGGTGGACAGCGCGGAGGCGTTGATGTGGAAACGTTCCGCCGCGTCCAGTCCGGCCACGCCGAGGCTCGTACGGTAGGTGATCGCCACGAAGTAGACGGCGACACCGATGCCCCAGACCGCCATGGCCTTGCGGCCGCCGGGCGGGTCGCCGGGCAGCAGGGCGCCCCGGCCGGTGGTGGAGCCGCTCATCGGACGTCCCCCTGGGCCAGGTTCCGCACCCAGCTGACGTGCCGGTGCACGGCGTCCACGGCCGCGGCCGCGTCCCCGGCGCGCAGCGCCCGGAGGATCTCCCCGTGCTCGGCGATGTTCTTCGCGATGCGGTCCGGGTGGGCGTGCATGACGGCGACGCCCATCCGCAGCTGCCGGTCGCGCAGCTGCTCGTACAGCCGGTCCAGGATCTGGTTGCCCGCGCTGCGCACGATCGCCGCGTGGAAGCAGCGGTCGGCGACGGACACGGCGGCGAGGTCGCCGGAGGCGGCCAGTTCCTCCATCTTCACGAGCTGCTCCTCCAGCTCGGCGATGAGCGCGGGCGAGGCAGGCACGGCCTTGCGGGCCGCGTGCTCCTCGACCAGCAGGCGGGTCTCCACCACGTCCGCGATCTCCTGCGCGGAGACCGGCAGGACCATGGCGCCCTTCTTCGGGTAGAGCTTCATCAGCCCCTCGACCTCAAGGCGCAGCAGCGCCTCCCGCACGGGCGTACGCGACACGCCGACGGCCTCGGCCAGCTCGCCTTCGGTGAGCAGCATCCCGCCCTCGTAGCGCCGCTCCAGTACGGCTTGCTTGACGTACGCGTAGACGCGCTCGGCGGCGGGCGGGGTTTTCGTGGGGGTGGCGGCGGTGCGGGTGGGGGTTTCCGGCGCAGCTGTGACCGGAGCGGCGACTGATGGCATGCGCACAGCATAGATACAACACGTATGCGTCGGGCAGGGTGGTCCAGGATGCGGGACGGAATGGAGGGCGGGAGGGGCCGGGAGGCCCCTGGCGAGTGGGCGCCCGGGCTGATCGGTGCGCCCGAGCGGGCGCCTGGTCCGATCGCCCTCGCCCCGGCCTCGCCCGAGGCGCCTGGGCTGCTGCCCGTACGCCCCGCCGTATCAGTGCTGGTGCGCCGCCATCGCCCCGTCGTGATCCGACAGTTCCTCGCTGCGGTCCAGCGCATACGCCCAGATCAGGTGCCGTACGCGAGGGGCGGTGCCCGGCCGGGTCAGGCCGCGGGCCCGCAGCTCCAGCTCCTGGTCCTCCTTGGTGCCGCGCTCCAGGTGCTGGCGCAGGTGCTCGCGCTCGGAGACGACGGTGAACGTCTCCAGGAAGACCGTCGGGTCGTCCATGTCCTCGTACAGGCCCCAGATCGTCGCGCCGGTACGCCGCCGCGCCTGCCCGACCGGCCGCATGGCCTGGATGAACGCCTCCGCGTTGGCCCGTTCCACCTGCCATTCCACGATGACCAGCACGGGGCCGATGTTCCGGCCCGGCGTCTCCAGGCTCTCCGGCTCGGGCCAGTGCTGGACGTGCTCCACGTCGATGTGCCCGGCGGGCATCGGCATCTTCCGCATGCTCGCGACCGTCGTCAGCGCCAGCCCCACGCCCGCGATCACGAACGCGCTCTGTACGCCGAACCAGTCGGCCACCAGGCCCCAGCCCACCCCGCCCAGCGCCTGCCCGCCCATGAAGACCAGCTGGTAGTAGGCGAGCGCGCGGGTGCGCGCCCACACGGGGAGCAGGATCTGCGCCGAAGCGGAGAGGGTGGACAGCACGGCCACCCAGGCCAGGCCCGAGACGATCAGGGCGAGCGCGGCCACGAGCGAGGAGTTCACCAGGCCGATCACCGCCATGGTCGCCGCGTACAGCACCATGGCGACGGTGACCAGGCCGTTCGTCGTCGTACGGGGCCGGACGACGGGCAGCGCGAGCGCACCGGCCACCGCACCCACCCCGACACAGCCCAGCAGCAGCCCGTACCCCCCGGCGCTCATGCCCAGCGGGCCGCGCGCGATGGCCGGGAGCAGCGCCCACAGCCCGCCCGCGAAAAGCATGAAGAGCCCGGAACGCCCGAGTACGGCGCCGAACTCGGGCGCCCTGCGCACGTACCGGGCGCCCGCGCGGATCGCTCCCCGTACGTGTTCCGAGCCCAGTGGCCGGTGGGTGGCGGGCCGACGCCAGGCGTAGAGCACGACCATGACGCCCAGGAAGGACAGCGCGTTGATCCCGAAAGTGGCCGCCGGGCCCGCGGCGGAGATGAGCAGGCCGCCGAGGGCCGGTCCGGCGGCCCGCGCGACGTTGCCGTTGGCGCTGTTGAGCAGGGCGGCCTGGGGGATCTCCTCCTTGCTGACCAGCTCGGGCTGGATGGCCTGGAAGGAGGAGATGCAGAACGCCTCGCCCACCCCCATCAGGGCGGTGAGCAGGAGCAGCAGGGTCGGGGTCGCCTGTCCGGCGCCGGTGACGAGGGCCAGCCCGGCCGCCCCGAGGAACATCAGCAGTTGCCCGCCGAGGAGCAGCCGCCGCTGGTCGAGGATGTCGCCCAGCGCACCGGCCGGCACCACCAGCGCGAAGACCGGCAGCGTGGTGGCCGTCTGCACGAGGGCCACCTCCAGCGGTCCGCCGCCGAGGTCGCCCATCAGCCACTGGGCGCCGACCGTCTGCATCCAGGTGCCCATGTTGGCCGCCAGCTGGGCCGTCCACAGCGCCCGGAACATCCGGCGGCGCATGGGGGCCCACGCCGACGGTTCAGGAGGAACCGCCTCCGGGGGCACTCCGCCCGGAGGCGGTTCGTCCAGCGTGGGTGGCTGTTTCACGTGAAACGCTCTTCTCGCCGTGGGACCGACCGCTGTGTCCCTGTGTCCGTACCCCCGGCGAGCGGCGATTGGTGCCTTACGTCCCGAGATTCACCGGTCTGGGAGAGGGGGCGGCTGCTCCGGAGGGAGCCTGCGGACGACGGCTTCCGGCGCCGTCTCCGCGCCGCTGCGGTCACCGGCCGCCGGACCGGGCCGCCCGCCGTCGGCCGAGGCGGGCAGCCGGGTGCCGATGCTGCGGTAGCGCACGGCCAACTCCCCCATCCGCTCCGGGCTGAGGCAGTTCTTCCCGTCGATGATCAGCCGCGGCTCGTGGAGCAGAGCGGCCAGCGCCTGCCAGTCGGCCTCGATCGCCTGCGGCCACTCGGTCAGCACCACGACGGCGTGCGCGCCCTCGACCGCCTCCGTCAGGCCCTCCGCCGCACGGGCGCCGGGGAACAGGCCGGTGATGGCGTCCGTATCGGTGCCCGGGTCCCAGACCCGCACCCGCGCGCCCTGGCCGAGCAGCGCCGGGATCACCGTACGGCTGGGCGCCGCGCGCAGATCGTCGCTCCAGGGCTCGTACCGCACGCCGAGCACCGCGATCTCCGCGTCCGCCAGGCCGTCGGCGGGCCCGCCGCCGAGTTCGGCGCGCAGCATCTGGATCGCCAGCCCGGACTGGGCGTCGTTGACGGCGATGGTGGCGCGCAGCAGCGGGGTCGCCAGACCTTCGGTGCTCGCCCAGTGGGCCAGCGCATGGGTGTCCTTGGGCAGGCAGGAGTCGCCGTACCCGAGGCCGGGCTGGAGGAAGGCATGGCCGATCCGGGGGTCGAAGCCGACGCCCAGCATCACATGGTCGATGTCGATGTCCGGGCCGCAGCACATGCCGGCCACCTCGTTCGCGAAGCTGATCTTCGTGGCGAGGAAGGCGTTGCTCGCGTACTTGATCATCTCCGCGCCGGAGGGCGTCGTCTCGACCCAGGGCGCGGCCACCCCCGCGTACAGCTCGCGCAGCGCCCGCAGCCCCGCCTCGTGCCACGTACCGGCCACGATGCGGGCGGGGACGGCCCAGTCCTCCAGCGCACTGCCCTGGTTGAGGAACTCCGGGTTGTACGCGAAGCGTTCACGCAGCCGCGGGTAGGTCTCGGCGAGCATGGCGCTGGTGCCGGGAGGCACGGTCGACTTGAGCACCACGCAGGGTGCGGGCAGCAGTTGGAGAACCTCGTTCAGTACGGGGGTCACCTGCGTCAGGTCGGCGGAGCCGTCCGGCGCGGGTGGCGTCCCGACGGTGACGAGGACGATGTCGAACGGCGTCCGCCGGTGGCTTTCGGTGACGGACCGGGCGAAGCGGAGCCGGCCGGTGGCCTGTGCGGCCGTCAGCTGCTCCGGCAGCCCCGGTTCGAAGACCGGCGCCCGCCCTGCCTCCAGGACGCGCAGCCGGTCCGGATCCTGTTCGATCCCGGTGACGTGATGCCCTTGATGGGCCAGGGCGACCGCTCCGGTCAAGCCCACATATCCCTGTCCTATGACCGCGACTCGCATCCCAAATCAGCCCCTTCGGTCCTGCTGATTTGATGCGCCCCGCCAGTGGATTCCCCCGGGCGACGAGGCAATTGTTCCCAGTGTGCGAGGTGCGGTGCGGGCGCGCAGCCGGAGCGGGCCTCCGGACCGGAAAAGGCGTGCGGAACGGCCGTACGAAGCCGTTCCACACGCCTTTTCCCAACTGGCCAAACAGGCCGCTTCGCGTAACCGGTCAGCGCTTCCAGCGCGTGTCGAGCGACACCAGCCGGTCCTTGCCGCAGTTCCCGCCGAACGTCCACGAGCCACGGCCGACCCATGCCCCGTGCTGGGCGTAGGTCTTCTTTTTCTTGGCGTTGTAGCACTCGGTCTCGGAGCGCGCCTTGCCGCTCCACACGATGCAGGAGGCGGACCACTTGTGCTTGTCGCTCTTCCAGGCGCCGCACGCGTAGTCGTTGGACTTCGCGCTGGCAGGCGTGGCCGTACCGAGCAGCATGCCGCCGACGAACACCGCGGCGGTCGCGATTCCGGCCACCCGGCCGCGCTTCCCCGTAATGCGCACTTCAGACATCCCCGTTTCCGCCCGGAAGAGGCCGGGCGCACGTAACCGAAGGGTCGCGCAGTGGAATTGCGCGCCCATGCGCCCGCCGTGATCCCGTACGAGCACGGCGCAATTGTCCCACAGCGATCACCGCGAGTAGACACTGTCTACTCGCCACTGGTAGACAGTGTCTATGGACACACCGAAGACGCCCGGCACGCCGGAACAGGAAGACGGCGGCCTCCGCACCCGCCTGGTCGCCGTCGGGGCCGAACTGGTCGCGGCCGAAGGCGTGCAGGCGCTGACCCTGCGGGAAATCGCGCGCCGTGCCGGCGTCTCGCACGGGGCACCGCGCCGCTATTTCCCTACGCATCTCTCGCTGCTTTCCGCCATCGCCCGGCGAGGGTTCGGGGAACTGTCGGAGCACCTGGCCGCCGAGGCGGGCGACCAGCCGCACTCGGACCCCCGCGCCCAACTCCACGCACTGGCCCGCGCCTACCTCGGCTTCGCCCGTAGGCACCCCGGTATGTACGAGCTGATGTTCCGCCACGACCTGCTGGAGAGCGGGCACCTCGGCCTTCGCGAGACCAGCCTGCCGATGTTCACCGCGCTCGTGGACCTGGTTGCCCAGGTACACACCCGCCCGGACGCCGGACCACGCGCCGTCGCGGGCGCGCTGTGGGCGAACCTGCACGGCATCGCCCAACTGTGGGGGTGGGGCAGCCTCCAGCTCGCCACCGGCGCCGACGACGTGGAGCCGCTGCTGCGGGCCGCGCTCGACGCCCACCTGGGCCCGGCCCCCCGGTGAACCCCCGCCGCCTCCAGCACCTCACCCTCATCAGCAGCATCACCGGAGCGGTGATCGTCGCCCTGGACGGCACGGTGCTGACCGTCGTTCAGCCCACCCTCCAACGCGACCTGGGCGCCTCGTTCGTGCAGGTCCAGTGGGCGGGCACGGGCTATCTGATCGCCGTGGCCAGCCTCCTCGTCTTCGCGGGCCGCCTCGGCGACCGGTACGGCCACCGGCAGGTCTTCGCCGCCGGAGTACTCGGCTTCGCCCTCACCTCGGCGGGCATCGGGCTGGCCACCGACATCCGCTGGCTCATCGGGCTGCGCGTTGCCCAGGGAGTGTTCGGCGCGCTGCTGCAACCGGCCACGCTGGGCATGCTGCGGGCCGCCTATCCGCCCGACCGGATCGGCACGCCGATCGCGGTGCGGACGAGCGCGATCGGGCTGGCCGCCGCGGCCGGACCGGTCCTCGGCGGCGCGCTCGCCGCTCAACTGGGCTGGCGGGCGGTCTTCTTCCTCACCATCGTGCCCGCGCTGGCCGCGTGCGGCCTGGCTGTCGCCGTACGACTCCCGGAGCCGCGGCCCCGGCCCTCCGCTGCGGCCGTACGACTGGACCTGCCCGGCGCGTTCCTGCTGGCCGTGGCGCTGAGCGGCCTGGTGCACACGCTCGTCGGCCTGCCGGAGAGCGGCTGGACACCGGTCACCGTGCTGGGGCTCGCCGCCGCCGTCGTGGCGGGCGCCGTCTTCGTACGGCACGAGCGGCGTACCCCCGACCCGCTGATCCCGCCGGACGTACTGCGCGCGCCGGGCGTCACCCCCGCGCTCGGCACCCTGGTCACGGCGACGGCGGCCATGTTCGGCGCCCTGTTCCTGTGCACGTACTACCTCCAGAACGTGCTCGCGCTGGACCCGTTCCGCGCCGGGCTGGAAACCCTGCCGCTGGCCGTGATGATGGTGGTGGGCGCGCCGGTCTCGGCCCGGGTACAGCGGCGCCTGGGCACGCGCCGTACCACGACATGCGGGGCCCTGCTGCTCGCCGTCGGCGTCCTCCTGATGTCCCGCCTCGGCCAGACGTCGGGCAGCGTGGCCATCGGCGGCTGCTTCTTCCTGCTGGGCGCCGGATTCGGCACGGTGATGGTCACCGCGACGGCCGCGATCGTCCGCCGGGCCCCCGCGCACACCGCCGGGGTGGCGGGCGGCCTCCAGCAGACGGCGATGAATGTCGGGCCGGTGGTGGGGGTGGCTGTGGCGACGATGCTGATGACCGCGTTCGCGGGGACGGGGACGGGCGCCTCGCCCTCCTCCCCAGCCTCATCCTCCACCGCCACCCCACCCTCCGCTTTCGTCTCCGCGATGGGCCCCACGCTGGTGATCCTCGCGGGGGTGGCGGCCGCCGGCGTACTCCTGGCGCTTCGGTTGCCAGGGCGTACGGAGGCGGCCGGGGTGGCCGTCAGGCCGCCGCACCGCCTGCCCCACTCCGCTCCATGAGCCACCCCCGGTACCAGTCGACCGTCGCGCCGATCCCCGCGCGCAGGGGCATCGGCGCCATGCCGAAGCGCTGCTCGAAGGCGTCCGAGACCATCGTCTGCCCCTCGGTGTGCTGGTAGAACAGCTCGGCGTACTCCGCCATGAAGCTTTCGTCGAACGGACCCCAGGCGCGCGGTTCGGTCAGCACCTCGATCTCGAACGGCGTCCCGACGCACTCCCGCACCAGGTCCAGCACCTCGCGCACGGTCGGCGCCGGGGCCGTCGGCAGGTGCCAGACCCGCCCGTACTCGACCGGCTCCTGGCCGAGACGGGCCAGGCCACGGGCCACGTCGCCGATGTACGTGAAGCTGTGTGGAAGGTCCAGGGTGCCGATGGCCATGACCGTGCCGCCGGTCAGGGCGGGCGGGAAGGTCGCCCCGCCGAGCGTCGAGTTGAGGACGCGCGGCCCGTAGAAGTCGGCGGCGCGGGCCAGCACGACCGGCAGCCGCCCCGCCTCGTGGGCCGCCAGGTACGCCTCGTCCAGCTCTGCCCGCATCCGCCCCTTACGGGAAGTGGCCCGCCACGGGGAGTCCTCGGTCAGCGGCTCACCGTGGGAGGGACCGTACGGGTACAAGGTGTCCATCACCACCAGGCGCGCGCCGGCCGCCGCCACGGCCTCCACGATCACCTTCTGGAGCGCGGGCATCACCTCGACCTGAAGCTCGTAGGCGACATTCACGCAGTGGTAGACCACCTCGGCGCCCCGCACCGCCTCCCGTGCGGCGTCCGGCGATCCGAGGTCGGCGGTGACGGCCTCCGCGCCGGGCAGCACGGTGCGGCCCGTCCGGTCGACGGTCCGTACGCGCAGGCCCTGGCGCAACAGGACCTGGGCGAGCGTGAGGCCGGCGGGGCCGGTGCCGAGGACGACGTGCAGTGGGCGGGTGGGCTTGGCAGGCATGGCGGAACCTTTCCGTTCGAAGGAACGCCGCTCCGGGACACCCGAAGCGCGCTAACGATCCTCACTATAGCTATAGCTTCTAACCAAAACTACAGCCGATACCATTCCCCCTGGAGAATTCACCGCTCGTGACCGCCGGAGCCGCCCCATGCCGCCGTCCGCCAACCCCACCCCCGCATCCACCCCCGACACCGCCCAGACGCCACGCCAGCGCTACCGGGCCCAGGTCCAGCAGGAGATCAAGCAGGCCGCGCTGGCGCAGATCGCGGCCGGCGGCATCGAGGCGCTGAGCATCAACGCCATCGCCAAGACCCTCGGCATGTCGGGCCCGGCCCTCTACAAGTACTTCCGCAACCGTGACGACCTGCTCACGGTGCTCATCAGCGACGGTTACGAGGACGCCGCCGAGGCCATCCGTACGGCAGCGCACCGGGCCGCCGACCGTTCACCCCGCGCCCGGCTGCTCGCCCTCGCCCACGCGTACCGCGACTGGGCCCTCGCCCAGCCGCACCGCTACCTGCTCCTCGCGGGGACCCCCGCCGTGTCGTACGAGGCGCCCGCCCACACCACGGACAGCGCCCGCGCGGTCATCGGCCCCTTCGTGGCCGTCCTGGCCGAGGGCGAGCCATGGCCGGCGGCGGAACCGCTGTACGACGAGGTACGCGCCTGGGTGACGGACACCCCCGCCGTCGCCGAGTGGGCCGCCGCCTACGCCCCGGAAGCCACCGACCCGGTCCCCGCCCTCGCCGCCTCCGTCCTGGCCTGGACCCGCATGCACGGCATCGTCAGCCTCGAAGTCCAGGGCAACTTCGGCGGCATGGGCCACAAGGCGGGCACGCTCCTGGACCTCGAAATGGGCGCCCTGG
The DNA here is from genome assembly GCF_001279365.1 of Streptomyces sp. NRRL F-5755. NCBI lineage: Bacteria > Bacillati > Actinomycetota > Actinomycetes > Kitasatosporales > Streptomycetaceae > Streptomyces > Streptomyces sp. NRRL F-5755. Next base: position 21,598 of record NZ_LGCW01000263.1, read on the forward strand.
CCGATGCGGTGGGGCTGGCCGGCGCCTGACCTCACGACGGAGGGCCCTGGCAAAACCGGTCGCCAGGGCCCTCCCTCCCGTACGTGGTGCCGCTACCTCGCAGCGCCCTTCTTGCACGCGGGCTTCGCATGCTTCGACTTCACGTGCAGCCCCTCAAGCTGCTGCCTGCACAGGTCGAGCGAATACGCCGAGCCCTGACCGTCCTCGGCAACCCCGCACGCCTTGGCGGCCTTGCCGCCGACGGGCACCTTGTACCCGGCGTGCCGCAGATACTGCTGGCAGTCCCACCCCCAGGCCTGCGCCGGACTCGCCACGACCAGCGGCAATGCCCCTGCCACGACGATCCCACTCGCGGCCAGAGCCGCCCGCTGGACCCACTTGCTCCGCATCACACGTTCCTTTCGACACTGAGTCGTGCCGGGCGCGCCTGCCCAGGGAGGGTGCGGGGTATGCCGGTCACCGCCACGCGGTGTGCACTTGAGCCCCGTCGGCCTGCTTCAGCAGCGCGCGCTTCGTACGCCGCCCTAGGATGCAAGGGAACGGCGCCACCCCGGCCAGCCCCGGCACGAAGGAGAGGGCAGCGGCATGAGTGCCCAACCCGAGGAACCACCCGAGGAACTGGTACCTCGCCCCGACCTGGCCTTTCCCAGCCTGCGCGCCGCCCTCGCCCGGGTCGCTCCCGCGCGGCTGCCGGAGATGCTGGCCGACCGCGATGTCCAGTTCACCCGGGCCACGGAGTCGGGATCGTTCGAGCCGATCAAGGGCTTCCAGCTCAAGTGGGCCACCGTCATCGAGATGAAGCGGCGCCGCGACCTCGACCAGCGCATGGAAGCCGCGCAGCGCATCATCCACACTCTCGACCGTGACGCCCCGGAGTGGCGAGCTGCCATGGACGAGGTGCGCGACGTGTACAACGAGGCTCGCCGCGCGGTGACCGGTGGCTGAGTGGCGCTGGGAGTACGACCCCACCGCGGAGCACGTCATCGGGGGCATCGACGACTTGGCGTTCATCGCCAGGGTCGAGGAGACGGCCGACGAGCTGGTACGGGCAGCGGCTGCCCAATATCTTGAGGGCACGCTCTACCAGGGCGCATCCCCGGCACTCGGCCAAGAGATCGTTCCCGGCGGCATGTTCGTCCACCAGACCGTTCCGCGCCACCAGCACGTGTACATCCTCCAGGTCACCTTGGCACCGCGCTAGGAGCTCGTCGCCGGGCCGTTGCGGTCAAGCACTCACGGAGGCCGCGCGTATCCGCCCGTCGATCACGGCGGACCGGAAGGCCAGCCACTCGCGTTCCGTGAAGAGCAGGGCCGGTCCCGATGGCTGCTTGGAGTCCCGCACTGCCACGACCGCAGGAACGTTGGTCGCCACCTCAACGCACTCACCACCGGCGGGGCTGCTGTAACTGGACTTGACGAAATGAAATGCGTTCACGAATCACGTCTCCTTGCGCAGATCGTCAATAAAGGCCGCTGAGTCATCAGGCGTGAGGCTCAGCCCGGCAGTGCGGTCGAAGGATTCCCGGTACAGGGCGCTGTCATCCTCATGCTCGACCCAGACCGTCGAGGTAGTCCCGTCGAGGTGAACCACGTCCACCGCACCGGGCTCGGCGAACGAGACGATGTTGAAAGGGCTCGTGAGACAGGGGTGGGCCCCGGCGGCATACGGCAATACCTGCAGCGTCACATTGGGCAACGCGGTCAGATCGAGCAGCTTGCCGAGCTGATTGCGCATGACCTCGGAACCGCCGACCAGTTGCCGGAGCGCGGCTTCCCAAACCACTGCGTGCACCTGCAGGGGTCGCTCGCCGGTCAGCCTCGCCTGCCTGCGCATCCTAATTTCGACGGAACGCTCGATCGCGTCCGGCCCGTGCCAGGCACCGAGGAGCGCTCGCGCATACTCGGCGGTCTGGCACAGCCCCGGGATCAGCGACAGCTGCCAATTACGGACCAGGCTCGCCACGTCTTCCAAGGCGATGTACTCGGCCAGCGCCCCGGCGTTCGGCGCATGGCGCCACCACCCTTTCGCCCTCCGCCGCTCCCGATCCAGCTTCGCCAGCCCCAACAGCCGCCCCACCGTTTCGGCGTCATCCATCTCATACAGATGGCACAGCGCCCGGATATCCGGATCCCGCATGGGAACCAGTCCCCGCTCCATCTTCGCGACCTTGGGTACCGAGGCGGTCAGCGCCTCCGCCGCCTGGGCCTGGCGCATGCCCCGCGCTTCTCGCATGCGGAGGAGTTCGCCGCCGAGTCTGCGGCCCAGCACGGTGGAAACCGAAGTGCCACGTTCGGGTCGGTCACCCGCCATCTCCCGCCCCTTCCCGTCAAGTTGCCCAAACTACCGGGAGTAAAAATTTCTGCGCGTACGACTTGCCGTGTCGCGCAGAGTAACACTACCGTCTGTGTCCACTCGCTCGCAGAGTGAGTAGAACGTTGGCACCCCGACGGAGGCGATCAGCCATGCCCGTTCCCCAACTCACGTACGAAGACAAGCTCGACTACACGCCCACCGCGCGCAGCGTCTCCCTCGCCCGGCGGCGGGCGGCCCGGCTGGTGGCGGAGTGGGGGCAGGAGGGCATCGCGGGGGATGTGGCGTTGATTGTTTCGGAGTTGGCGTCCAATGCGTTGTTGCACGGGACGTTGCGGGGGCGGTTGTTCCGAGTGCGGTTGGTGATGGGTGAGGGCCTGTTGCGGGTCGAGGTGAGTGATCCGCGGGGTGAGCGCGTGCCGCGGGAGCGGCGCGGGGTGTATTCCACCTCCGGGCACGGGCTTGTGCTCGTGGGCGAGCTTGCCGATCGGTGGGGGATCGAGCCCCGTACCGTGGGGAAGACCGTGTGGGCCGAGGTGGAACTGCAAGCCGCGGTTACGCGGCCATGCGGCCCTCGGCGATCAGGCGGTTGACGACCTGCATGTGTGCGGGGGCGCAGCGTTCGCGTGCCTCGTGGCGGTCGAACCACGCGTACTCGGCGATCTCGCGGCCGGGGGCGGGGTTGATGTCCTGCGGGCCGCCGGTGAAGCAGGTCATGTGGAGGCGGCGGCCGGCGTTCACGCCGTGTGCGGTGGCGTGGATGGTGAAGGCCGGGGCGAGGTCTGCCGGAGCGATCGACAGGCCCAGTTCCTCCGAGAGTTCGCGGGACAGCGCCTCGGGGGCGGTCTCGCCCGGTTCGTACTTGCCGCCGGGGAGGTAGAACGTGTCGTTGCCGCGCGTACGGACGCTGAGCAGGCGGCCGTCCCGTACGTGCAGCCAGCCGACGGAGCGGAGGGGGGCCGGGCGGCCCAGGGCGAGCAGGGTTTCGCCGGTGGACTTGTCCGTACGGTGCGAGCGTTCCGTGAAGCCGAGGTGGGTGAAGAAGGCGTGGGCAGCCGTGTCGCGTTCACAGACTTCCGCCCCGAGGGCGCCCCGTAGCGACGCGGCGTGTTCCACGAGTTGGGTGCCGATGCCGCGCCCCTGCGCCTCGGGGGCGACATACAGGCCACTGATCTCGGAGCCGGGGAGGTGGAGAAGGCCGACGACCTTGCCATTACGCTCGTCCACCGCGACCCAGGTGTCCGTCTGGGATGACTGCCGTACCGCCTGCGGCCAGAGACCGGTGACGGCCTGCTCGTCCTCCGGACAGTAGGGGCGGATGATCGTCGGGCAGCTGCTCATTCGTGCGACGGTATGCGGCACATACGGAGGCAGCAACTCCTTTTGCGCGGGACAGTGGCCTCGTCCCCGTCCCAGGCCCCACGCGTACGCCGCGATCTCTATCGGAAGATGTACCGCCTGTCCGACTTAAGGCTGACGTGAGTCTGTACCTGGCGCGTACGAAATCGGCGTTTCGCCGTGACGTAATGGAAGGGAGGGGCCGGTCAGGCTCCGAACCGTATGCAAGGGGAGACCACCATGCAGTCCAGGACGACCGCCGGCCGCCGCGCTCGGACCACCGTCATGGTCGCACTGCTCGTGGCCGCGCTGTGGGGCGGGATCGCGCTGACGAAGGGCGCGGCGCAGGGCGACCACAACGCGCCGGGCGGGCCCGTGGGGCACCTCAGCCGCGCCGTGGAGATCATCCGGGGCTGAGCAGGGACGAGAAGCCGACGGGCGGGCCCGGGACGACCGACGAGGTCGTTCCGGGCCCGCCTGTGTGTGGTGCCCGAAAGATCAGGCCCAGGTGATCAGGCGCTTCGGGTGCTCCAGGATCGCGGCGATGTCCGCGAGGACCTTCGAGCCCAGTTCGCCGTCGACCAGGCGGTGGTCGAAGGAGAGCGCCAGCGTCGTGACCTGGCGGGGCTTGACCTTGCCCTTGTGGACCCAGGGCTGGAGCTTGACCGCGCCGAAGGCGAGGATCGCGGACTCCCCGGGGTTGAGGATGGGGGTGCCGGTGTCCACGCCGAAGACGCCCACGTTGGTGATCGTGACGGTGCCGCCGGCCATGTCGCCGGGGGCCGTCCTGCCCTCGCGGGCCGTGCTGACCAGTTCACCGAGGGCGGCGGCCAGCTGGGGCAGGGTCTTGGCCTCGGCGTCCTTGATGTTCGGGACGATCAGGCCGCGCGGGGTGGCCGCGGCGATGCCCAGGTTCACATAGTCCTTGCGGACGATCTCCTGGTTCTCCTCGTCCCAGGCCGCGTTGATCTCCGGGTTGCGCTTGATCGCGACCAGCAGGGCCTTGGCGACGAGCAGGAGCGGGTTGACGCGCAGGCCCGCCATGTCGGGGTCCTGCTTGAGCTCCTGGACGAGCTTCATCGTGCGCGTCACGTCGACGGTGATGAACTCCGTGACGTGCGGCGCGGTGAAGGCGCTGTTGACCATCGCCTGGGCGGTGGCCTTGCGTACGCCCTTGATGGGGGTACGCGTCTCGCGGGCGCGGACGGCCTCGGAGCCGCCGGTGGCCACGGCGGCGGCCGGGGCCGGAGCCGGGGCCTGCGCGGCGGGGACGGTCGCGGACGCCGCCGCGTGCACGTCCTCGCGGGTGATCACGCCGTCCGGGCCGGTCGGGGTGACCGTCGCCAGGTCGATGCCCAGGTCCTTGGCCAGCTTGCGGACGGGGGGCTTGGCCAGCGGCCGCTCCGCGGTGGGAACGGCGGGGGCGACGGGAGCGGCTGGGGTCGCGGGCGTCCCCGCGTGCCCGTTCAGCTCCGCCTGCACCGCCGCGGCGGCCGGCTCCGCCGCCGCGCCCGGCTGCGGCTTGCGCGCCCGGCGCTTCGTGGACGAAGGCGCCGCGCCGTAACCGACGAGGACGGCCTGCCGGCCCTGCGGCTCGGCCTCCTCCGCCTCGGCCGCCGGAGCGGCCTCCGCCGCCGGGGCCTCGGCCGGGCCCGCGCCCGGGTTCGTGTCCACCACGATGATCGAGGTGCCCACGTCGACGGTGACGCCCTCGTCGAAGTGCACCGCCTGCACGACGCCGTCGTACGGGCAGGGCAGCTCCACGGCGGCCTTGGCGGTCTCCACCTCGCAGATGACCTGGCCGTCGGTGACGGTGTCACCGGGCCGGACGTACCACTTGAGGATCTCGGCCTCGGTGAGTCCCTCGCCCACGTCGGGCATCTTGAACTCGCGGAAGCGCTGCTCGGTTGCAGTCATGGTCACTACTCCTCAAGCCCTTCAGTACGCCAGCGCGCGGTCGACCGCGTCGAGCACCCGGTCGAGACCCGGCAGGTATTCGTCCTCCAGCCTGGACGGCGGGTACGGCGCGTGGAAACCGCCCACCCGCAGCACCGGGGCCTCCAGGTGGTAGAAGCACCGCTCCGTGATGCGGGCGGCGATCTCCGAGCCCGTACCGAGGAAGACCGGCGCCTCGTGGACGATCACCAGCCGGCGGGTCCGCTCGACCGACGCCTGCACCGCGTCGAAGTCGATGGGCGAGATCGTGCGCAGGTCCAGGACCTCGACGGACTTGCCCTCCTCGGCCGCGACCTTGGCCGCGTCCAGACAGACCTTGACCATCGGGCCGTACGCGGCGAGCGTCAGGTCCGTGCCGGTCTGCGCCACCCGCGCCTTGTGCAGCGGGTCCGGGATCGCCTCGGTGTCCAGGCGGCCCTTGTCGTGGTAGCGGCGCTTGGGCTCGAAGTAGATGACCGGGTCGTCGCTCTCGATGGCCTGGCGCATCATCCAGTACGCGTCGGAGGCGTTCGAGGGGGAGACGCACTTCAGGCCCGCGACGTGCGCGAAGAGCGCTTCCGGGGACTCGGAGTGGTGCTCGACCGCGCCGATGCCGCCGCCGTACGGGATGCGGATGACGACCGGCACCTTGACCTTGCCGAGCGCGCGGGCGTGCATCTTGGCGAGCTGGGTGACGATCTGGTCGTACGCGGGGAAGACGAAACCGTCGAACTGGATCTCCACGACGGGCCGGTAGCCGCGCAGCGCCATGCCGATGGCGGTGCCGACGATGCCGGACTCGGCGAGCGGGGTGTCGATGACCCGCTCCTCGCCGAAGTCCTTCTGCAGCCCGTCGGTGACGCGGAAGACGCCGCCGAGCTTGCCGACGTCCTCGCCCATGACCAGGACCTTGGGGTCGGCCTCCATGGAGGCGCGCAGCGACTCGTTGATCGCCTTGGACAGCGTGATCTTTTCGAAGACGGCCATGGTCAGTTCTCCTCCGCGTCCACGAACGACGCCTGGTACGCGGCGAATTGTGCGCGTTCCTCGTCGACGAGCGCATGCCCGTCGGCGTAGATGTTCTCAAAGATCGCCATGTTGTCGGGGTCCGGCATCGCCCGGACCACCTCACGCACCCGCTTGCCGAGCGCCTCGCTCTCCTCCTCGACGGAGTCGAAGTACGCCTGGTCGGCGAAGCCCTCGTTCAGCAGGTAGGTGCGCAGCCGCAGGATCGGGTCCTTGGCCTCCCACGCCTCGCGCTCCTCGTCCCGGCGGTAGCGCGTCGGGTCGTCGGAGGTGGTGTGGGCGCCCATCCGGTACGTGAACGCCTCGACCAGCATCGGGCCCTCGCCCGAGCGCGCGCGCTCCAGGGCCGCCCGGGTCACCGCCAGGCAGGCCAGCACGTCGTTGCCGTCGACCCGTACGCCCGGGAAGCCGTAGCCGCGGGCCCGCTGGTAGAGCGGGACGCGGGTCTGCTTCTCGGTGGGCTCGGAGATCGCCCACTGGTTGTTCTGGCAGAAGAACACCACGGGGGCGTTGTAGACCGCGGAGAAGGTGAAGGACTCGGCCACGTCGCCCTGGCTGGAGGCGCCGTCGCCGAAGTACGCGATGACCGCCGAGTCGGCGCCGTCCTTCTGGACGCCCATCGCGTAGCCGGTCGCGTGCAGCGTCTGCGAGCCGATGACGATCGTGTACAGGTGGAAGTTGTTGCTGTTGGGGTCCCAGCCGCCGTTGTTCACACCGCGGAACATGCCCAGCAGGTTGGTCGGGTCCACGCCGCGGCACCAGGCGACACCGTGCTCCCGGTAGGTCGGGAAGACGTAGTCGTCGTCGCGCAGCGCGCGCCCGGAGCCGATCTGCGCGGCCTCCTGGCCCAGCAGCGAGGCCCACAGGCCCAGCTCGCCCTGGCGCTGGAGGGTCGTCGCCTCGGCGTCGAAGCGCCGCGTGAGGACCATGTCCCGGTACAGCCCGCGGAGTTCCTCGTCCGACAGGTCGATCGAGTACTCCGGGTGCTCGACCCGCTCACCCTCCGGGGTCAGCAGCTGTACGAGCTGGTCCTGCTCCGCCTCGGCGGAGGCCGGGGCCACCGCCTTCTTCTTGGCGGGTGCTGCCTTTTTCGCGGTGGCGCGCTTCCCGCCACCGCGGGTGGTCTTCCGCGCGGCAGTGCTCTCCACGGTCACGTGCTGCTCCTCCGTCTGTCCGGCCCCCGGGGTCCGCCGGTGGCCGTATTGCGGCTCACCCGGTATCCGATACGGCGCACGGGGTGTGTGCGGCACGACGCGGCCCGGGTGGAACAAGGTGTCCCGGCCACGGCCTGCCGGAGGGCGGTGTGCCCTATTTCCGGAGCCTAGGCGAAAAGGGAGCTGACCTGCGACTTTGCTTGGGGTTCCAAGTAATTTGCTTGGATTTCCGAGCAAGTGGCCGATCAGTCGGCTATCCCCTGTTCTCAGCGTTGCAGCCCGCCGGGACAACGGCACGTTATATCGGTGACCAGGAGCATTGGAAGACTTCGTGTGTGAGACTGAGCAGGTGCGCGAAGACGGAAAAATCACGGTATTCCTGCTGGACGACCATGAGGTCGTCCGGCGCGGCGTCCACGAAATGCTCTCCGTGGAGGAGGACATCGAGGTGGTCGGCGAGGCCGGCACCGCCGCAGATGCCCTGGTCAGGATCCCTGCGACCCGTCCCGACGTGGCCGTGCTGGACGTCCGGCTGCCGGACGGCAGCGGTGTCGAGGTCTGCCGGGAGATCCGTTCCCAGGACGAGAACATCAAATGCCTGATGCTCACGTCCTTCGCGGACGACGAGGCCCTGTTCGACGCCATCATGGCAGGGGCGTCGGGGTACGTCCTCAAGGCGATCCGCGGCAACGAGCTGCTGACCGCCGTACGGGACGTGGCGGCCGGCAAGTCGCTGCTGGACCCGGTGGCCACCGCCCGCGTACTGGAGCGCCTACGGGACGGCAACAACGCCCGCGGCGACGACCGGCTGGCGAACCTCACCGAGCAGGAGCGCAAGATCCTCGACCTGATCGGCGAGGGGCTGACCAACCGCGCGATCGGCGAGCGTCTGCACCTCGCCGAGAAGACCATCAAGAACTACGTCTCCAGCCTGCTGTCGAAGCTGGGCATGGAACGGCGGTCGCAGGCGGCGGCGTATGTGGCGCGGATGAAGGCGGAGCGGCAGTAAGGGCCGGGTCGGAGGGCCGAAGGCCGGACGACGGCCGGGACGGAAAGCGGAATACATCCGTCCACCCCGCCGCGAAGGGACCGCCGCAAAAAAAATCCGGCCCCGCCACACCGCTCCCGACCACGTAAAACGCCCCCGAACTGACAAACTCCCGCCCCATTCAGGACCAACGTCCCGTTTCCGCCAGGGCGGGTGCCTCTACTTTCGCGCGGCCCGGCACGGCAGGGTGTAGGCATGCCCACCGACGACTACCGAGCCATCGAGCTGCTGAACCGCACCCCCTACGGACGGGTGTCGGCCAGCCTGCGGGCCCTGCCTTTCACCGCCGTCACGCGGCACATCGTGGTCGACGGCCGGCTCCTGCTGCGCCTGCACCGCGGCTACGGCTACCACCGCGCCCTGGACGGCAACGTCGTCGCCTACGAGGCCGACAACGCCAACTCCGGCGCCCAGGACACCTGGTCCGTACAGTTCACCGGCACCGCCCGCGCCATCGCGCCGACGCCGGCCGAGTACGAGCAGTTCGGCCGCACCCCCCGGCTGGCCGACGGAGAGCCCTTCGACCCGGTTTTCCTCCGCATAGAACCGGAGTTTGTCAAGGTCCACCACCTCTGCGATGTCCCTGTGTTCCGATACGCCCACTCAGCGTGACCCGGTGATCTAACATCTGGCGCGTGCTGCGCTCATCCGATGTCCGGACGGCGTCCCCGCCCGACGGACACACCCTCGGCTCCCTGCTGCGCCGCTACGGCGCCGGGGAGCCGTTGTCGTGCGTACCGGTCGCCGAGGGGCTGCTCAACCGCGGCTACCGCCTCGCCACCACACACGGCCGCTACTTCCTCAAGCACCACCTCGACGGCGACCAGGCCGCCATCGCCCGCCAGCACCGCGCCACGCGCCGCCTGGCCGCCCTCGGCCTGCCCGTCGCCCCGCCCCTCGCCGACGCGGACGGCCGTACGGTCACGGTCCTCGGCGGCCGCTGCTACGCGCTCCACCCCTGGGTCGAGGGCCGCCACCGGGACGGCGCCGCGCTCACCCGCCACCAGTCGCGCCGCCTCGGCGCCCTGCTGGGGCAGGTGCACACCGCGCTGGAGCAGGTCATAACGCCCGATACGGCGGGGCCCGGGGCCCCGTACGAGCACGCGGGCGCCGACCCCGCGCGTACCTTCGAGATGATCGACGAGCTGCTCGCGCTCGCCCGCCGGTCCCGGCCGCGCAGCAGCTTCGACGAGCTCGCCGAACACCGGCTGCTGGAGCGCCGAGCCCTGCTGGAACGTGAGGCCCACCGCCGCCCCGGCGCGGACCGGGTCCCGGCCACCGGCTGGGTGCACGGCGACTTCCACCCGCTCAACCTGCTCTACCGGGACGCCGAACCGGCCGCCATCGTGGACTGGGACCGGCTGGCCGTGCAGCCCCGCGCCGAGGAGGCCGTACGGGCCGCCGCGATCTTCTTCGTCCAGCCCGCGGGCACCCTGGACCTGCCGAAGGTAGGGGCCTACGCGGGCGCCTACCGCCGCGCCTCGGGCGCCGGAGCGGCGGAACTGGCCGCCGCCGTGCACCGGGTGTGGTGGGAGCGGCTCAACGACTTCTGGATGCTCGACTGGCGCTACCGGCTGGGCGACCGGCGGGCCGATCCGCAGTTCCCGGCGGCGGCCGCGCTGGCGGTGTGGTGGACGCGGGAGTACGGGGCGGTGCGGGCGGCTTTCACGGAGTGAGGGCGGCGCGGCGGGAGCCCGTGAGCCCGGAGGCCCTGGAACGCCGCGACGGGCGGCCGGAGGTCCGGCCGCCCGTCGTGGTCGGGCGCTGAGCTGCGGCGGGGCGTCAGCCGCCGTCCGAGTCGCCGATCGCGCCGGTGCCGGCCGGGCCGCTGCCCGCGCTGGTCCCCGCGTTCGAGCTGCCGGTGCTCGTGTTGCCGTTCGTCGTGCCGCCCTTGCTGTCACCGTTGTTGCCGCCGTCGGTGCCGGTGCTCGTGTTGCCGTTGGTCGAGCCGCCGGTGGACGGCTTGCTGGGCGGCGGGGAGGACGGGGGCTTGGACGACGGCGTCGGCTTCGAGGAGGGCGACTGGGACGTGCGCGGCGTGGTCGGCTGGCGCGTCGACGGGCGGTTCCACGTGCCCGAGTCGCCGCCCGTGCCGCCGGGCTGCGTGTACGGGGTCGACGGCTCGTCGGACGGCGACTCCGACGGCTGGTCCTCGGTGCTCTGCGAGACCGACGGGCTCTTGGTCGGCTGCGGGTTCTTCTGCTTGCCGTCGCCGCCCGCGCTCTTGATCGCGATGGCCACGCCGACCGCGATGGCGATCACCGCGAGCGCCGCGATCAGCCAGATCTTGCCGCGGCCGCCCTTGGCGGGCCGGGGCCCGCCCTCGTAGGCGCCGTCCCCGTCCCGCATACCGGGCGGCAGGATCGGCTGCGCCGCGGTCTGCCCGTGGTCCGGGTGCGGCAGGGCGGTGGTGGCCGCCATCGAGCCCATGGCCGGGGTGTGGCCGCCGTCGTGCACGGCGACCGGGCCGGTGTTCCACGTACCACTGTGGCCGCCCTGCTCGTGGAGCATCTGAAGGGCGTACTGGACCAGGCCGCGCATCTCCTCCGCGGTCTGGAAGCGGTCGTCCGGGTCCTTGGCCAGCGAGCGCATCACCAGGCCGTCCAGCTCCGGCGGCACCGAGGAGGAGACCTCGGAGGGCGGCACCGGCATGTCCTGGACGTGCTGGTAGACGACGGACAGCGGGGTCTCGCCGGTGAACGGGGGGCGCAGCGCGAGCAGTTCGTACAGCAGGCAGCCGGTCGCGTACAGGTCGGAGCGGGTGTCCACGGTCTTGCCGAGGGCCTGCTCGGGGGAGAGGTACTGCGGCGTGCCCATGACCATGCCGGTCTGGGTCATCGTCGACTGCGCGCCGTGCAGCGCGCGGGCGATGCCGAAGTCCATCACCTTGACCGCGCCGCCGTGCGTGATGATCACGTTCGCGGGCTTGATGTCGCGGTGCACGATGCCGTGCTGGTGGCTGTAGGCCAGTGCCTCCAGCACCCCGGAGACGATGATCAGCGCCTGGTCCGGCGGCGGCGCGTCGGCGTTCAGCAGCAGGTCGCGGATGGTGCGGCCCTCGACCAGCTCCATGACGATGTACGGCACCGTGTTGCCGCCGACGTAGTCCTCGCCGGAGTCGTACACCGCCACCACCGCGTGGTGGTTCAGGCCCGCGACGGACTGTGCCTCACGGGTGAAGCGGGCCTTGGAGACCGGGTCCTCCGCGAGGTCGGCCCGCAGCAGCTTGACGGCGACGGTGCGGCCGAGGCGCACGTCCTCGGCGGCGAACACCTCCGCCATACCGCCACGTCCGAGCCGGCGCGTGAGCCGGTAGCGTCCGTCGCCCACCAAACCGCCATTGCCCCACATCTCCGGCGCATCGGGGAGATTCCCATCGGGAGAGTGGGAGCCGGTGGCATCAGGATCGGACGGGCCCTGGGGGCTCTGCGTCGGTGCCATCGGTCCTCGCCGTCGTATCAATCCGCATCACAGCGGTAAGGTCTCGGTCTTCGCTAGAGCACGCTACAGGCTCCGCGGCATACGCCGGTCCCGTGATGGACCGGTCATCACACCTTCTGCGGCCCCATTGTCGCAAGTTAACCCGAGGTAATCACGGGCCGATCGGCGATCCGAATGGTTCAGGACCGTAATGGGATCTTGCGCATCTGGTCACGGAACGGGCACACGGCTTGACGTGTACCGGCCCTGGTGCAGACTGGGCTGCGATTCAGACACCGATCTCGTACAACCCATACTGATCTCGGCACGTCCGCAGGCGCACGAGCCGCAGCCCACGACGTTGAGTAACGTCTGTACTCGTCATACACGTCGGAGCGCTGCACGGACGGGCACAGCACCATCAGCCACGAGGCGCGGCGCGCCGCAACACGTGCGCAGGAACAGCGCGCCAAGGGGGAAGCGGAACCATGAGCCAGGACGGCGCTCAGGGCCAGTACGAGGGCCGTTCGGTCGGCGGGGGACGCTACCAGCTCCGTGATCTTCTGGGCGCCGGCGGCATGGCGTCCGTGCACCTCGCCTACGACAGCGTGCTGGACCGCGAGGTCGCGATCAAGACCCTGCACACCGAGCTGGGCCGCGAGCAGGCGTTCCGTGAGCGCTTCCGGCGCGAGGCCCAGTCCGTGGCCAAACTCACGCACACCAACATCGTCTCGGTGTTCGACTCCGGCGAGGACGAGCTGGACGGCGGCATGGTGCCGTACATCGTCATGGAGTACGTGGCGGGCCGGCCGCTCCGCTCCGACCTGGACAGCGACATCGCCCAGCACGGCGCGATGCCCACCGAGAAGGCGCTGAAGATCACCGCCGATGTGCTGGCCGCCCTGGAGGTCAGCCACGAAATGGGTCTGGTCCACCGGGACATCAAGCCCGGCAACGTCATGCTCAACAAGCGCGGCGTGGTCAAGGTCATGGACTTCGGCATCGCCCGCGCCATGCAGTCCGGCGTCACCTCCATGACGCAGACCGGCATGGTCGTCGGCACCCCGCAGTACCTCTCCCCCGAGCAGGCGCTGGGCCGCGGCGTGGACGCCCGCTCGGACCTGTACTCGGTCGGGATCATGCTCTTCGAGCTGCTGACCGGGCAGCTGCCCTTCGACGCGGACTCGCCGCTGGCCATCGCGTACGCGCACGTCCAGGAGGAGCCGCCGGTCCCCTCCGGCATCAACCGGTCGCTGCCGCCCGCCGTGGACGCGCTGGTCGCCCGCGCGCTGAAGAAGAACCCCAACGAGCGGTTCCCGACCGCCGAGGCGATGCGGGACGAGTGCCTGCGCGTCGCCGGGTCGGGCCAGTCCGGCGCGACGCCGCTCATCATCAGCGAGGGCCCGCGCGCCCGTAACAGCGGCTCCTCGGTGTCCTCGGCGGTCTTCCCGGCCGCCTCCGCGAACGCCGCCGGACCGCACACCCCCGCACCGCCGAGCGTGCAGACGCCTTACCAGCCGACGCAGGCCGCTCCCCAGGCCGGCCCGCAGATGGGCCCGGGGCCTGCGGCGAACGGCGGGCCCGGCTTCGGCCCCTCCGCGCCGTCCACGCCGCCGCCGGTGAACGCCTTCCAGCCGCCCGGCCCCATCCCCTCCCAGGGCCCGGGCCCCGCCCCGTTCAACAACAGCTTCCAGACCCCGCCCCCGTACGCGGGCCCCTCCACGCCCGCTCCCGCGCCGGTCGGGCCCGGCCCCGGCGGCAACCGCTCCGGCAAGAGCAACACCCCGGTGATCGTGGTCTCCGCCGTCGTCGGCGTGGTCGTGGTCACCGCGATCGCCATCGGCATCGGCCTGAGCGGCGGCGGCGACAGCCCGAACCCGCGCCCCACCGGCGCGTACAGCTACTCGCCGTCCCCCTCGGACTCGGTCAGGCCGGAGGACCCGACGGCCACCATCTCGACCACGCGCTGCACCGACCCGGTCAAGAGCTACAGCCAGAAGGGCAAGATCTTCCTGCCGTCCTTCTACGGCAAGAACCTGGACTCGGTGAAGAAGTGCATGGACGCGGCCGGCTGGTCGTACGACATCTCCGAGCGCAACAACTCCCTGTACGGCAAGAACACCGTCATCGGCCAGTCGCCGATCTCGATGTGGGACCCGTCGTCCGGCGAGAAGATTCACCTGACCGTGTCGACGGGGCGCAGTTAGTAGGACCGGCGGCAGCCGATCGACAGCACACAAGAAGGGCCCGGCGCGCGGGGTGCGCGGCGGGCCCTTCTTCATATGGCCTGTACATGGCCTGCGAAAGCGGGCGGGTCCGTCAAAGGGGTTAAAGGTACGGGCCGGAGCGGGCGCCGCCCTGGCTCTTCTGGGACTGCTCCAGGTCCTCCGACGGCACCGCACCGGGCGGCAGCGCGCGGCGCATCTGCTCCAACTGGGCGCGAGCCGCCATCTGCTGGGCGAACAGCGCGGTCTGGATGCCGTGGAAAAGCCCCTCCAGCCAGCCGACCAACTGGGCCTGCGCGATGCGCAGTTCCGCGTCCGTGGGCACCGAGTCGTCGGTGAACGGCAGGGACAGCCGCTCCAGCTCCTCGACCAGCTCGGGCGCGAGGCCGTCCTCCAGTTCCTTGACCGAGCTGGAGTGGATCTCCTTCAGACGCACCCGGCTCGCCTCGTCCAGCGGAGCGGCCTTCACCTCTTCGAGAAGCTGCTTGATCATGCTGCCGATGCGCATGACCTTCGCGGGCTGTTCGACCATGTCCGTCACGGGAACCTCGCGGGACTCGTCGTCGCCGTCCCCGCCACCGGAGCCGGCGCTGCCGAGAGCCATCCCGTCCGGGCCGACAACCAGGACGTGCGGGCTCTCCTGCGACCGTTCGTTCATCGGCATATCCATGCCGCCATTCTCTCGTACAGCTGACTAGGAACGGTTGTGCCCTGGGAGAAAGGTGATCCAACCTCCGGATGGGGATGAGCTTTGGGGTGAGCTTCGGGGCGGTCTTGGTACGGGGTGCGGACCGGCGGTGACGGGCCCGGTCACGAGCGCCTGAGCCGCAGGGCGATGAAGGCCAGCCCGAGGCCGGTCAGCGCCATGCCGGCGCCCAGCGGCAGCACCCGGTGGACGCCGTTGCCCTGCTCGGCGGCGGTGCCCGGGGTGCGCTGCGCGGCCGACGCGGCGCCGGGCACCGCTCCGGGCGCGTAACGGGAGGGACCGTGCGGCCGGGCGGCGGCCGCCGACGAGGAGGGTGCCTGGAGGGGCGGCAGCGGTACGTAGGGCCGGTTGGCGAGGCGCCCGGCCAGATCGCTCCGGCGGGGCCGCGTGGGGGCGCGAGAGGGCTTCCCGGAGGGCTTGGAGGCCGCGGGTGACGGGGGCCGGGACGCGTAGCCGTTCTGCGGGCCCGCGTCCGCGTCGGCCGAGAGGCCGTTCGCCGACGGGTCGGGCGCCGGCGGGACGGCCGGGCGGGGATCGTCCGTACCGGAGCCGGACGCCGGTCCGCCGGAGGGGGCCGGGAGGGCGGGGACGATGGGGACCAGGCGGCTCAGTGCGTCGAGGGGGGTGGTGGGGCGGGGAGTGGCCGGATGGGGAGCACCGGTGTCCGTGTCGGTGCCGGATTCCGGGGGTTCCGCGTGGTCGGCGTCGTCCGGGCGGCCGGGGCCCTGGTTGCGATCGGGAAGTGTACGGGCCTGGCCTGCGACGTTGTGGGTGAGGACGCTGTGGCGCGGGGCCGCTGCCGGCGCCGTGGCCGCTGTGGCCGCCGTCGCGTACGGGAGGGGCAGCAGGGCCGTGGTGAGCAGCAGGCGGGCCGCGAGGCGCGGCCGGAGCCGGAGCGGGCGGGGACGGCACTGCCGTCCCGCTGCCGGGTCCACGGGTATCGGGCGCACGGGCAGCGGAGTAACCGGTACCGGGGGCGGGTATGCGGGGAGCTTGTTCTCCGGCACACGATCCGGTCCGGAATCCGGCAGATGTCCGGGCACATGGTCCGGCACATATCCCTGGGCCACGAGTTCCGACGTCACACCCATGACCTCCCGTACCCGCGGAGTGGTCGCCTGATTTCCTCAGCGTCACACGGGGGGATGTGCGCGGCATCCCGGGTGGTGCGGGGGTGTGGTGGGGCGGCTCCACCAGCGGCTCCGCGAGGTGAACGGGCGGCGTCCGCCGCGGCGGGCGCGCGGGGCGGACAGGTGGGCGCGCGGTGGCACCGTAGCCCCGGCACCACCGCGTCGCGCACCCGTGCGCCGGGTTCAGACCGTCAGGACGACCTTGCCCACATGGCTGCTGGCGTCCACGATCCGGTGCGCCTCGGCCGCCTCGGCCATCGGCAGCGTACGGTCCACTATCGGCCGGACCTGACCGTTCTCGATCAGCGGCCAGACGTGTTCCCGTACGGCCGCGACGATCGCCGCCTTCTCGGCCAGCGGACGGCCGCGCAGCGAGGTGGCGGTGACCGCGCCGCGCTTGGTCAGCAGCGCACCGAGGTTCAACTCGGCCTTGGCGCCGCCCTGGAGACCGATGATCGCCAGACGCCCGTTGGTGGCCAGCGCCTTGACGTTCGGGTCGAGGTACTTGGCGCCCATGATGTCCAGGATGACGTCCGCGCCCTTGCCGTCGGTGGCCTTGCGCACCTCCTCCACGAAGTCCTGGTCGCGGTAGTTGACGAGGATGTCGGCGCCCAGTTCGGCGCAGCGGGCCAGCTTGTCGGCGCTGCCCGCGGTGACCGCGACCCGCGCGCCGACCGCCTTGGCGAGCTGGATCGCCATCGTGCCGATGCCGCTGGAGCCGCCGTGCGCGAGCAGCGTCTCGCCGGGCCGCAGGTGCGCGATCATGAAGACGTTCGACCACACGGTGCACGTCACCTCGGGCAGCGCCGCGGCGGCGGCCATGTCGAGGCCCTTCGGTACGGGCAGCAGCTGGCCCGCCGGTACGGCGACCTGCTCCGCGTACCCGCCGCCCGAGAGCAGCGCGCACACCTCGTCGCCGACCGCCCAGCCGCCGACCCCCGGGCCGAGCGCCTTGATCCGGCCGGCGCACTCCAGGCCGGGGTACGGGGAGGCACCGGGCGGCGGATCGTAGAAGCCCTGGCGCTGGAGGAGGTCGGCACGGTTCACGGCCGTGGCCGCCACCTCGACCAGGACCTCCCCTTCGGACGGTTGCGGATCGGGCACCTCGGCCCATACGAGGGCGTCGGGGCCACCGGGTTCGGGAATGGTGATCGCACGCATGGCCGCGAGGCTACTCGCCCGCACGGGACGGCGTACGGAGGCGGTGGCGTCCCGTAGGGCGCGTGGTTCTACTGGTCGTCCCGGCGGGCGGGCGACATCGGGGCGACACCCGTCCGGGGGATCATCGGCTTCGTCCCGGGCCTGGCCGGACCGTCCGGCTCCTCCGGCGGTGCCGCCCGCACGATGGTGATCACCCGGTCGGCGGGCTGCAACGGGCTGGCCGCCGGATCGTCGTACCCGAGCAGCCGGTGGCCGCGCAGCACCGAGACGATCAGGTCGTCGGTCTCCCGCACCGACTTGCCGACCTCGGACTTCACCACCGGACGCTCGATCAGGTCCAGACCGCTGCCCTGCTGGATCAGGTCCTCCAGGACCGTGCCGGCGCTCGGGCTGTGCACCGACAGGCCCAGCAGGCGGCCGGCGGCGCTGGCCGAGGTGATGACCATGTCGGCGCCGGACTGGCGCAGCAGCGGCGCGTTCTCCTCCTCCCGTACGGCCGCGACGATGTTGGCCTTCTTGTTGAGCTGGCGGGCGGTGAGCGAGACGAGGACGGCGGTGTCGTCGCGCTGGGTGGCGATGACGACCTGGCGGGCGCGCTGGATCTCGGCCCGTACGAGGACATCGCTGCGCGTCGCGTCCCCGACCACGCCCGCGAAGCCCTCGGCCACCGCCGAGTCGATGACCTTGGGGCTCGGGTCGACGATGACGATGCGATCGCGGGTCAGGCCCGTCGCGCGCAGGGTCTGGGCCGCCGACCGGCCCTTGGTGCCGAAGCCGACGATGACGGTGTGGTCGCGCAAGGCGTTTCTCCAGCGGTTCAGTTGCCACTGCTCGCGGGTGCGCTCGGTGAGGACTTCGAGAGTGGTGCCGACCAGAATGATCAGGAAGAGGACCCGGAGGGGCGTGATGAGCAGGATGTTGAGCAGCCGCGCACCGTCCCCGTACGGGACGATGTCGCCGTAACCGGTGGTCGAGAGCGTGACGGTGGCGTAGTAGACGCAGTCGAGGAAGTCGACGGAACCGTTGGCGTTGTCGTGGTACTCGTCGCGGTCTATCCAGACGATGGCCACCGTCGCGACGAGCACCAGCAGCGCCATCAGCAGGCGGCGGGCGACCTGGCGCAGCGGGGCCACCGGGGTGCGGCGGGGCAGCACGACGCGGTAGCTGGACTCCTCGGGAACCTCACGGGCCGCCGCGTCGTGGGTGGGGAGCTTCACGCGGCGCCTCCGCCGGTCGGGTGGGCGTCGGTGGGAGAAACGTTCGGGCGTTCGCGCGGCCCGGCTCCGGGGCGGCGCGCGTCCGTACCGGAGCGGGCCGGGGCGTCGGCCGCCCGGTCCGGCACCGTGTCCATGACCGCCTCCGCCGCCGAGCCGTCGCCGGTCCACGGCAGGTCGAGGAGTTCCACCTCGCCGCCGCGCGCCACGCCGCCGGGCGGTACGACGGCCATCGCGTCGGCCGCCGCGATGCCGCGCAGCATGGCGGGCCCGCTGAACCGCAGCGGCACGACCGCGCCGCCGTCCCCGTCGTCGGCCGCGCCCTCCCGGAAGGCGACCGGGACGAGCCGCGTGTCGTGCGGGTGGCCGGACACGGCGGCGGTCAGCGGCGCCCGGTAGGCGGGCGTCCGGCGGCGCGCCGCGAGCGTACGCAGCGCCGGCTCGGCCAGGGTGACCAGGCCCGATACCGCGGCGAGCGGATTGCCCGGCAGGCCGACCAGCAGCCGGTCGGCGTCCAGGCGGGCGAGCAGCATGGGGTGCCCCGGGCGTACCGCCACACCGTCCACCAGCACCTCGGCGCCCAGCCTGCGCAACGTGGGATGCACATGGTCGACGGGCCCGGAGGCCGTA
This sequence comes from Streptomyces sp. NRRL F-5755, assembly GCF_001279365.1. Taxonomy (NCBI): domain Bacteria; kingdom Bacillati; phylum Actinomycetota; class Actinomycetes; order Kitasatosporales; family Streptomycetaceae; genus Streptomyces; species Streptomyces sp. NRRL F-5755. Next base: position 40,896 of record NZ_LGCW01000263.1, read on the forward strand.
CCGCCCGTGGTGATCACCAGGTCGGCGGTGGAGGACGCGAGGGCGTCGTACAGCGCGTCGGCGTCGTCGCCGAGGTGCCGGGGCGGCCCGGCGTCCGCGCCCAGCGCGCGCAGCCACGGTGTGATCATCGGGCCGAGCGCGTCCCGGATACGGCCCTCGGCGGGCAGCCCGGCGTCCAGCAACTCGTCGCCGAGGACGAGGATTTCGACGCGCGGCCGGGCGTACGCGACCAGCTCGTCGTAACCGGCCGCCGCGGCCAGCCCCAGCACGGCCGGGGTCACCAGCGCGCCCGCGGGCAGGAGTTGGTCGCCGCGGCGGCACTCCTGGCCGCGCGGCCGGATGTCCTGGCCGGGCGGTACGGGAGCGGGCGCGTACAACTGCGCGCCGCCGTCGGGCCGCTGCCGTACCTCACCGTGCTCGCTGCGCAGCACGGCCGTGGCGCCCGGCGGGATGCGGGCGCCGGTGGCGATCGGCACCGCGGCACCGTCGTCGACGGCCTCGGACGCGTCGTGACCGGCCAGGATGCCGTGCTCGTGCTCGCCGGGACGGGTCCGGGCGGCGAGGTGCCAGGGGCCGGGCCCGGCGACCGCCCAGCCGTCCATCGCGGAGGTGTCGAAGGACGGCAGGTCGGTGAGCGCGGTCAGCGGCTCGGCGAGGGTACGTCCGAGGGCCGCGGCGCCGAGCGGGCAGGCGACCGGGGGCAGCGGGCCGCGCGGCGCCCGGGCGGCGAGGCCGCGGGCCGTACGCCAGGGGGTCGGCGCGGGGTGGTCGTGCCGGGTGCGGCGGCCGTGGTGGGTGGGGTGGTCGTGACCAGGGGTGTCCCCGGTGGAGAAAGGCGGCCCGAAGGGCGGCCCGGACGGTGCCGACCGGGACACCGGCGCGGACGCGGGTCGCGGCGGAGGAGGAGTGTCGGACGGGACCGGGGCGCGCGGCCCGTCCGCGCCGCCGGGCGCGGACGGCGGCTCGCCCGCCTTCAGGGAAGGTGCGGTGTCCCACGGCGTGTACGGGCCGCGCCGCGAGTCGTCGTCCAGGCCCGTACCGGCCGTCGGCGCCTTACCGGGCCGGCCGGTCGTCCGGGTCGGCTCCCGGTCGTCGAAGATCCACGAATAGCCGTCGTCGAAGACGGGGGCGTAGCGGTCGGAGGTGGGCGCGGGGCGCTCACTGGGGAGTGGTGCGGGGCCGTGGCGATCAGGGGACTCGGGAGCCTCGGGGGCCGGTACGGGTTGTCCCTCGCCCTCATGTGCCAGGGGACCTCCACCGCGGCCCCACGCCCGGTGATCATCGGCCCGGCCCCCCGGGACCCGGTGGTCCTCCGGCATCCGGCGGTGCTCCGGTACCCGGCGGTCCTCCGGCCGCGCCGGTACGACCGGGCCGCCGTTGGCCAGCGCCAACGCGTCGTCGAACTCCCCTTCCATCATTTTGCCGGCTTCGCTTTCGGCTTGGCCTCGGGCGCGGCCTCCGGCGTGGCGTCGGCGTCCTCGGCGGCCTCGGCGGCCCACCGGTTGGCCAGCGCGGCCGCCTTGGCCGCCAGTACGGACACGTCCCGGCCCTGCTGAGCGGCGGCGTAACCGACCAGGAAGGTGGTCAGCGGCGCCGCCGGCCGCGCCACACCGTGCGCCGCGTCGCGCGCGAGGTCGAGGAGTGCCGCCGTGTCCACATCGAGTTCGATGCCCAGCTCGGCCTTGGCTGCGGTGATCCATTCGTCCAACACGGTTCCATGCTCCCTGATACGGGCGCGTGCCGCTCCGATCCGGGCGCGTGCCGCCTCGATGTCCTCCCAGGTGTCGCAGTCGAAGGACGCGGTGGCCGTCGGATCGGACACCCGGCGCGGGGTCAGATGGGCCAGCAGCGCACGCAGCGGCTGCCCGGTGAGCGTGCCGCGTTCGGCCCGTACGGCGGCCAGCGCACGCCGCAGCGGCCCGGCCCGGTACGCGGCGACCAGCGGCTGGTCCTTGCCCTCCGCGTCCCGCAGCAGCGCCGCGTCGGCCCCCTCGGCCGCCGTGCGCAGGGCCCGTACCGTCGCACCCGTCAGGAACGGCAGGTCGGCGGAGAGGACGAGGACGACGGGGGCGGTGGTGTGCCGCAGCCCGGCGTCCAGCGCGGCGAGCGGGCCGCCGCCGGGCGGGTCCTCGCGGGTGTGGACGACCGGCCGCGCGGTGGGCCGCGGCGGTCCGACGACCACGGCGGTCGCGGCGTCCGGACAGGCGTCGAGCACCCGGTCCAGCAGCGAGCGCCCGCCGACGGACAGCCCGGGCTTGTCCACCCCGCCGAGCCGCCGGGCGGCGCCCCCGGCCGGGACGATGACGTCGTACGCACCGGAGTCCGCGGGGGCGGGCACGGCTCCACCGTGGAGCGCGTCGTCGGCCGCACGCGGGCCCCGGTCCTGAGCGGGCTGCTGGTCGGTCACTCCACGAGTATCGCCGGGACCGCCCCGATCACCGACCGGGCCCGCTCACAGCGTGCGCAACAGCACCGCCGGCCGCTCCACACAGTCCGCCACGAACCGCAGGAAGCCGCCCGCGGTACCGCCGTCGCACACCCGGTGGTCGAAGGTGAGCGACAGCTGCACGACCTGGCGTACGGCCAACTCCCCTTCGTGCACCCACGGCTTGGCCGCTATTCGGCCCACGCCCAGCATGGCCGCTTCGGGGTGGTTGATGATCGGCGTGGAGCCGTCTACGCCGAAGACGCCGTAGTTGTTGAGGGTGAAGGTGCCGTGGGTCAGCTCGGCGAGACCGAGCGAACCGGTCCGCGCGGCCTCGGTGAGCCGGGCCATCTCGGCGGTCAGGCCCTCGGCCGTACGGCGGTGCGCGTCCCGTACGACCGGCACCACCAGACCGCGGTCGGTCTGCGCCGCGAAGCCCAGATGGACGGCGGGCAGCCGCACGATCTCGTTGGCCGCCAGGTCGACGGTCGCGTTGAGCTGCGGATACCGCGCGAGCGCCGCCGTGCAGATCCGGGCCAGCAGCGCGAGGAGCGACACCTTGGCGCCGCCGACGGCGTTCATCTCCCGCCGGGCGGCGAGGAGTTCCGTCGCGTCGGCGTCCACCCAGCACGTCGCGTCGGGGATCTCCTGCCGGCTGCGCCGGAACTTCTCGGCCGCGGCCCCGCGCATGCCCCGCAGCGGTATCCGCTCGGCCTCGCCGGGAAGACCTTCGTACGCCAGGGCCCGGCTCTGCGCACCGGTCGCCCCGTACGTGCCGGCCGCTCCCGGCGCGCCGGTCACACCGGTCGCGCGGGACGTGCCGATCCCACCGGACGTGCCAGTCACGCCGGACGCTCCCGCACCGGCCTCCGCCGCACTCCGCTCGCGCACCGCCCGTTCCACGTCCGTACGCAGGATCAGCCCCTCCGGGCCCGACCCCCGTATCTCCCGCAGGTCCAGGCCGTGTTCCCGCGCCAGTCGCCGTACCAGCGGTGACATGACCGGAACCGGCCCTTCCTCCGCAGGTTGTGCGCGCCTCGGCTCCGCCGTCCCGGCCCCCGCCGCCGGGCGGACCCGCCGCCGGCGCGCCGCCGCGGCGCTCGTGCCGTACCCGACGAGTACGTTCCCCGACCCCTCGGCCGCGCCGCCGGGCTTTTCGGCGCCGCTTCCGGAGGCCGCATCCGGCGCTGTCGGACCGGTCCCGGCGCCCGCGTCGCCCATTCCCTCCTCGGGCGTCCGGTCACCTCCCGCGCTCGGCCCGGCGGGTGCGGTGGATCCGACCGCCACCGTCAGCAGCGGCGATCCGACGGGCAGTTCCGAGCCCTCGTCGCCGAACCGCGCGGTGACCACGCCGCCGTACGGGCACGGCACGTCCACCAGGGCCTTCGCGGTCTCCACCTCGACCACCGGCTGGTCGACGGCGACCACCTCGCCGACCTCGACCAGCCACCGCACGACCGTCGCCTCGGTGAGGCCCTCGCCGAGGTCGGGCAGTGTGAACTCACGCACCACGGCCATCAGTCACCGCTCCCCTCGGTCCAGTCCGCCTCCCACTGGAGGCGGCCGACGGTGTCCAGGATGCGGTCCACACCGGGCAGGTGGTGGCGCTCCAGCATCGGCGGCGGATACGGGATGTCGAAGCCCGCGACCCGCAGCACCGGCGCTTCCAAGTGGTGGAAACAGCGCTCCGTGACCCGCGCGGCTATCTCCCCGCCGGGCCCGCCGAAGCCGCTGGCCTCGTGCACCACGACCGCGCGCCCCGTACGCCGTACCGAGGCGCAGACCGTCTCGTCGTCGAAGGGCTGGAGCGAGCGCAGGTCGAGCACTTCCAGGTCCCAGCCCTCGGCCGTGGCCGCCTCGGCGGCCTCCATACAGACCGGCAGCGACGGCCCGTACGTGATCAGCGTGGCGCTGCTGCCCGGCCGCCGGATCTCCGCGCGGCCCAGCGGCGCGACCGGCGCCGGGTCGTCGGGGGACCAGTCGGCCCGCGACCAGTAGAGCCGCTTCGGCTCCAGGAAGACCACCGGGTCGTCGGAGGCGATGGCGGCGCGCAGCAGCCCGTACGCGTCGGCGACCGTCGCCGGGGTGACGACCTGGAGGCCGGGGGTGGCCAGGTAGTACGCCTCGGAGGAGTCGCTGTGGTGCTCCACGCCGCCGATCCCGCCGCCGTACGGGACGCGGATGGTCAGCGGCAGCGGCATGGCGCCCCGGGTGCGGTTGCGCATCCGCGCGACATGGCTGATCAGCTGCTCGAAGCCGGGGTAGGCGAAGGCGTCGAACTGCATCTCCACGACCGGCCGCAGGCCGTACATGGCCATCCCGACCGCGGTACCGAGAATGCCCGCCTCGGCGAGCGGCGTGTCGCCGCAGCGCTCCTCGCCGAACTCCTTCACCAGGCCGTCGGTGATCCGGAAGACCCCGCCCAGCTCGCCCACGTCCTCGCCCATCACATGGACGGCCGGGTCGTCGGCCATCGCGTCGCGCAGCGCCCGGTTCAGGGCCTGCGCCATGCTGGCGGGCTTGCGCCCGGCCTCCGTTGCGGTCGCCGTCATGGCCGTTCCTTCCCCGTCGTCTCGTGCGCCGGCCCGTGACCCGCTCCGGCCTGACCCTCGGCCTCCGCCGCCAGCTCGGCCCGCAGCTGCGCCGCCTGCTCCCGCAACTGGCCGGTGGGCTCCGCGTAGACGTGCGCGAAGAGATCCATCGGGTCCAGCGCGGGGTCCTGGTTCATCCGGTCGCGCAGGCCCGCGGCCAGCTCCTCGGCGCCGTCCCGCACCTGCTGCGCGAACGCGTCGGAGAGCAGGCCGCGCTCCGACAGCTCGCGCTCCACCAGGGCTATCGGGTCGTGCCCGCGCCACTGCTCGACCTCCTCATCGGTGCGGTAGCGCGTGGCGTCGTCGGCGTTGGTGTGCGCCTCGACGCGGTACGTGATCGCCTCGACGAGCGTCGGGCCGCCGCCCCGGCGCGCCCGCTCCACCGCCTCGGTGAGGACTTCGTGCAGCGCGGGCGCGTCGTTGCCGTCCACCAGGCGGCCCGGCATGCCGTACCCGACGGCCTTGTGGGCGAGGGACGGCGCGGCCGACTGCTTGGCCAGCGGCACGGAGATCGCGAAGCCGTTGTTCTGCACCAGGAAGACCACCGGGGCCTGCCACACCGCGGCGAAGTTCAGCGCCTCGTGGAAGTCGCCCTCGCTCGTGCCGCCGTCACCGACCAGGGCCATCGCGACCACGTCGTCGCCCTTCAGGCGCGCGGCGCGCGCGAGGCCGACCGCGTGCGGGAGTTGGGTGGCCAGCGGCGTGCACAAGGGGGCGATGCGGTGCTCGCGCGGGTCGTATCCCGTGTGCCAGTCGCCCCTCAGAAGGGTGAGGGCCTGTACGGGGTCGAGGCCGCGGGCCACGGCGGCGAGGGTGTCCCGGTAACTGGGGAAGAGCCAGTCCTGCTCCTCCAGCACCAGCGCGGCGGCCACCTGGCACGCCTCCTGGCCGGTGGACGACGGATAGACCGCGAGCCTGCCCTGCCGGGTCAGGGCCGTGGCCTGGGCGTTGTACCGGCGGCCGCGCACCAGGTGCCCGTACAGCTCCGTCAGCAGACCGGAATCGACGCTGCTCGCGGCGTCCGTGCCCAGCAGCCGGTACGGCTCGGGGTCGGGCAGGAGGGGCTCGGGATCGACGCGGGGACGCCAGGCGGGCGGCGGAGCGGGCCAGTAGTTCTCGTTCCGGCTGCCGCGCTGCTCAAGAACCGTCATGACGAGCACCTCCTTGGACTTCGGAAAGAGTGACGCCGAGCGCCCCGCCGAGGGCGGTGAAGGACGACGGGCGGGTAAGCAATGCCATGGGACGGGCGGTGGCCCGTACCTACCGATTGTTCGGTCGTCGGCACATTTTGGCTACAGGCGGGCTCAGCCTGTGGACAATCGGTTCTCCACAGCCTGAGATGAGGACAGAGCGTCCACCAAGGGGAGGCGAGCCGGTATGCCGGACGAACAGATGGCCAATAACGGAGGGCACCGCCCCGCGCGTCCCTTGGACACCATCGACCGCGCGATCCTGAGCATGCTCCAGACCGACGGACGGGCCTCGATACGCTCCGTTGCCGAGCGTGTACACGTCTCGCGCGCCAACGCCTACGCGCGGATCAACCGCTTAATCGACGACGGCGTGATCCGCGGCTTCAGCGCCCGCATCGACCAGGAACGCGCCGGTCAGGGCGCCTCCGCGTATGTGACGCTGAAAATCGTGCAGAACTCCTGGCGCACGGTGCGCGCCCAGCTCACCGCGCTTCCGGGGGCCGCGCACATCGCGCTGGTCAGCGGCGATTTCGACGTGCTGCTGCTGGTGCACACCAAGGACAACCAGGAGCTGCGGGAGCTGGTCCTCACCCGTATCCAGTCGATACCGGAAGTGCTCAGCACCCGCACCTTGCTCGTCTTCGAGGAGACCGATCTGGGGGCCGAGCAGGGATAGGACGGGGATGGGACAGGCCGGCTCCGTGCGCGCGGCGGCGCGGCTACTTCCGCAGTCCCGCGAAAGCCGTCCGCACCACGGCGTCCGCGACCTCCTCGCGGCTCGCCGCGCCGCCCCGGCCCGGCCGGTACCACTCCACGATCGAGTTGATCATCCCGAAGAGCAGCCGGGTCGCCAGCCGGACGTCCACGTCCGGGCGCAGGTCGCCGTCCGCCGCCGCCTGCTTGAGCAGCTCGGTGACCTCGCCGTCGAACTCCCGCCGGCGCTCCATGGCCCAGCGCTCCGTGTCCGTGTTGCCGCGCACCCGCAGCAGCAGGGTCACATACGGCAGCTCGTCCATGAGCACCTCGGTCTCGCGCCTGGTCACGTACTCCAGGCGCTCGATGGCCCGCCCCTTACGTGCCCCGGGCTCCTGGAGGACCCCGAAGAGCCCGTCCAGCGCCCGGCTTATGGCGCGGCGCAGCAGTTCTTCCTTGCTGCGTACGTGGTGGTAGATCGAGGACTTGGAGATGCCGGCCGCCCGGGAGAGGTGCTCCATGGAGGTGCCGTCGTATCCGCGCTCGTTGAACACCGCGACGGCGACCGCCAGCAGCGAATCGGGCGTGTAGGTGTCGCGCTTGGCCATGGTCATGATTAGAGCATCCGGCGGTTCGGCTTCAAACTGCGGCGCAGGGCCCAGGAGGGCGCGTAGCGTCCGCCGGCGTAGTGGTGGTGCATGCTGTCCAGCAGGTGCCACAACCAGTGCCGGCCGATGCCGTCGGCCCACTCCGAGGGCCCGCCGGGGTAGTTCACGCCCAGCCGCATGGCCGTGTCGATGTCCTCGCGGCTCGCCACCCCGCGCGCCTCGGCGTCCGCGGCGAAGTCCACGATCATCGCGACCGTACGGGCGACGATCAGGCCCGGCACGTCCTCGATGACGCTGACCGCCTTGCCGAGCGCCTGGAAGAGCCCCACGGCCTCCCGCACGTCCTGGGACGACGCCTCCGCGCCGGGCGCCAGGGCGATGCGGGTCGCGGCCCGGTAGTCCAGCGCCAGGTCGAAGCGGATCGTGGGCCCCGACAGGTCGCCCGTGGCGGGCTGGCCGTCGGTCAGGGCCAGCCGCGCGCCGCCCGGCAGCCGGATGCAGCCCTCGTGCTCCCCCGGCGCACGCTCCCGCGTGACCTTGATGCCGGCTTCCTCGATCAGCTCCTGGAGGGCGGCGGCGGGCCCGGCGAGCTGTGTGTGCACCGCCACCGCGGCCGGCGCCGGGCACGGCTCCGCGGTGTGCGGCACCGGCTCGGCGGCCCCCTCGGCGTGGTCGTACCAGCCCTGACCGGCCTTGCGGCCCAGCAGGCCGGCCTCCACCAGGCGGCGCTGCGCCAAAGAGGGCGTGAACTTCGGGTCGCGGAAGAAGCCCTCCCACACCGAGCGCGTGACGGCCTCGTTCACGTCCTGCCCGATGAGGTCCATCAGCTCGAACGGCCCCATACGGAAGCCGCCGGACTCGCGCAGCACGGCGTCGATGGTGGCCGGGTCCGCGGCCCGCTCCTCGTATACGCGCAGCGCTTCCGCGTAGAAGGGCCGGGCGATGCGGTTGACGATGAATCCGGGGGTGTCGGCGCTGCGTACGGGGGACTTGCCCCAGGCCGCGGCCGTCTCGTACGCGGTGGTGGCCGCCGCCTCGTCCGTCGCGAAGCCGCTGACCACCTCGACCAGGGGCAGCAGCGGTGCCGGGTTGAAGAAGTGCAGGCCGACGAAGCGCCCGGGGAGGCGCAGCGCGCCCGCGACGGCCGTGACGGACAGGGACGAGGTGTTGGTGGCCAGCAGGCAGTCCTCGGACACCACGTCCTCCAGGGCGGCGAACAGCTCCTGTTTGGCGCGCAGTTCCTCCACAACCGCCTCGACGATCAGTGCGACATCGGCAAGTTCGGGGAGTGCGGTGGCGGGCAGCAGGCGTGCGCGGGCCGCTTCGCGCTCCGCGGCCGGCAGCTTGCCCTTCTCCACCAGCCGGTCCAGACGGCGCCCGATCGCCCCGGCGGCCTCGGCGGCCCGGCCCGGCAGGGCGTCGTAGAGCCGGACGGGGTGGCCCGCAACCAGCGCGACCTGCGCGATTCCCTGGCCCATGGTGCCCGTGCCGACGACCGCGACGGTGCGTCCCGCTTCGATGGCTGTCATGACGGCTGATCCTCCCCGACGGAGTTGTCCACAGGTTCGCCGGACCCTCTTGCCCCGACCGATCGTTCGGTTACTCTAGCCCCGTCGCCGAACGCGTTCCCAGCCCTGTCCTCGGACCTGGCCGTGCAGTGGCGTCGCTTCCCCGGCGTGGCGTCCGCGCCCGCGGGGGCGGGTGACCCGTGACGGCAGGCCCCAGAGCCGCCCGACGAGGAGTTGGTCTTCGATGGCCGCCGAACCGACCGCAGCGCAGCTGCGCGAGAAGCACCGCACGACGCTCGACCAGGCGCTGGAGGCGATCCGCAGCCGGGCGTACTGGTCCCCGCACCCCGAGCACCCCAAGGCGTACGGCGAAACCGCCCCGGCCGACGGCCAGGCCGCCTTCGAGGCGCTGCGCGGCAAGCGGTTCGACCTGGGCCAGCCCGGCACGGACGACTGGACCGGCGCCGAAGTCTCCCCGTATGGCATCGCGTTGGACATCACCTACCCGCACCCGGACCCGGACGTGCTGCTGCCCGCCATGCGCGCCGCGATGCCCGCCTGGCGCGACGCCGGGCCGGAGACCCGGGCCCTGGTGTGCCTGGAGATCCTGTCGCGGATCAGCGCGCGCACCCACGAGTTCGCGCAGGCCGTCATGCACACCAGCGGCCAGGCGTTCATGATGGCGTTCCAGGCGGGCGGGCCGCACGCCCAGGACCGCGGCCTGGAGGCCGTCGCGTACGCCTACGGGGAGCAGACCCGCACTCCGGGCGAAGCCGCGTGGTCCAAGCCGCAGGGCAAGCGCGACCCGCTGGAGCTGACCAAGACCTTCAAGGCCGTGCCCCGCGGCGTCTCCCTGCTGGTCGGCTGCAACACCTTCCCCACGTGGAACGGCTACCCGGGCCTGTTCGCCTCCCTGGCCACCGGCAACGCCGTCCTGGTCAAGCCGCACCCGCGGGCCGTGCTGCCGCTGGCGCTCACCGTCCGGGTGGCGCGCGAGGCGCTGGCCGAGGCCGGGTTCTCCCCCGACCTGGTCGCCCTGGCCGTGGACCGCCCCGGCGAGGGCCTGGCCAAGACCCTCGCGGTCCGCCCCGAGGTACGCATCATCGACTACACCGGCTCGACCGAGTTCGGCGACTGGCTGGAGGCCAACGCGCCCCAGGCGCAGGTCCACACGGAAAAGGCCGGCGTCAACACGGTCGTCATCGACTCCACCGACGACTACAAGGGCATGCTCGGCAACCTGGCCTTCTCCCTGTCCCTGTACAGCGGCCAGATGTGCACCACCCCGCAGAACCTCCTCATCCCCCGCGACGGCATCACCACGGACGCCGGCCCCAAGTCGTACGACGACGTGGTCGCCGACCTCGCCACCGCGGTCGACAAGCTGCTGGGCGACGACACGCGGGCCAACGCGCTCCTCGGCGCCATCGTCAACCCGCAGGTCAAGGAGCGGATCGAGGCGGCGGCCGGGCTGGGCGAGGTGGCTCTGGCCTCCCGCGCGGTCACCAACCCCGACTTCCCGGACGCCACGGTCCGCACGCCCGTGCTGGTCAAGATGGACGGCGCGCGCAAGCTCTGGGAGGGGGCGGGCGCGGACGCGGCCTACCTGTCGGAGTGCTTCGGCCCGGTCTCCTTCGCGGTGGCCGTCGATTCCCCGGCGGACGCCGTGGACCTGCTGCGGCGCACGGTCCGCGACAAGGGCGCCATGACGGTCGGCGCCTACACCACCTCGGCGGAGGTGGAGAAGCTGGTGGAGGAGGCGTGCCTGGAGGAGTGCGCGCAGCTCTCCTTGAACCTGACCGGCGGGGTGTACGTCAACCAGACCGCCGCCTTCTCCGACTTCCACGGCTCGGGCGGCAACCCGGCCGCGAACGCGGCGCTGTGCGACGGCGCGTTCGTGGCGAACCGGTTCCGGACGGTGGAGGTGCGCAGGCCCGTTCAGGAGAGCTAGCAGGCCCGTTCAGGAGAGCGGGAAGCCGGAGAACGACGGCCCGGCCGCCCCGGTGGCATCCGCCGCAGCGGCCGGCGCCGCCGAGGCGCGGGACATCCAGTGGAAGAGCCCCATGGCCACGCTCGTGGCCAGGTTGAAGCTGGAGACCCGCGCCTGCATCGGCACCGCGACCAGCGCCGTCGCCCGCTCCCGCAGCTCGTCCGAGATGCCCTGGCGCTCGGACCCGAAGGCGAGGATCGCGTCGTCGGGGAAGGTGACGGTCCGGATGTCCGCGCCCTCCGGGTCGAGAGCATAGAGGGGCCCCGGCGGCAGCTCCGGCAGCGTCAGGCGCTCCACAGCGCTCGCGAAGTGCAGGCCCGCGCTGCCGCGTACCGCGTTGGGATGCCAGGGGTCGAGCGACCCCGTGGTGACCACACCGGTCGCGCCGAAACCGGCCGCCAGGCGGACGACCGCGCCGATGTTGCCCAAGTTGCGCGGGTTCTCCAGCAGGACGACGGGAGAGGGGCGTGGCGCGGCCCGTAGGCGGGCCAAATTCGCTTCGGCATCGGGGCGTACGGCCAGCGCCGCGACGCCCGTGGGGTGGACCTTCGGCAGCAGCGTGCGCAGCGCCGCCAGGGGCACCTGCTCCGCCAGCGCGTCCAGCGTGCCGGTCAGGTCGTCGGCGAGTTCCTCCGCGAGCGCCAGCAGTGCCGCCTTGTCGCTGGTCAGCACCTGCCGTACGTCCCCGCCGAAGCGCAGCGCGTGCTTGAGCGCGTGGAAGCCGTCCAGGAGGACCGAGGCGGGGTCCCCGGCGCTCGCGCGCCAGCACCGTACCGGATCGTCCGAGGTCCCGTTCTCGATCATTTCCCCACTATCTCAACTGCCCGCCGGGCGGACATCCGGCACATCCGTCTACGGGCGCCACCGGCGGCACAGCGCGTGACCGCGCGCCTTCAGGGCGCCGACACCTCTGAGGGTGCCCCTGCCGGGGCCGTCATCCCGCTTTCCCCGTCCCGTGCACGCCGGGGGAGCACCCGGTCGCGTACGGCGCAGACGCGGGCGCCCAGCCAGACGAGGAACACCGTCGGCAGGAACACCGCGTCCGCCGTGATCATCGCGAGCGAGAAGAACGGCAGGCCCAGCAGGAACGCGATCGACAGGTGCTCGCAGATCATCACCACGAGCAGCACGTTCTTCAGGCGCCGGTTGAAGAGCGTGAAGGGGAAGGCGACCTGCACGATCACCGTGCCGTAGGTGATCAGCATGATCATCAGGCCGTTGTCGGCGAGCAGCCGGGACAGGTCCGGCCAGGGCGAGAAGTAGTCCAGGTGCATCGGGTAGTAGACGGCGGTGCCGTCCTGCCAGCGCGAACCCTGGATCTTGTACCAGCCGGCGGTGGCGTAGATCAGGCACACCTCGACGACGATCACCAGCATGGCGCCGTTGTGCGCCAGCTTGCCGAGCATGTCGAGGACGACGCGCGGCTCCCCGGGCGCGTACCGCCGCACCGCCCACCAGGCGCCGTGCGCGCACCACAGGATCCACAGGGTCAGCCCCCAGCCCACACCCGGGAACGGCCCGGCGCCGAACCAGGAGAGGCCGGACAGGCCCATGACCTGGGCAACAGCGAGGGACAGACCGAGCACCGCCCACAGGACGACACCGGTGATGTCACGCTCCGGAAGGCCCGGGTCAGCCCCCTGCCCACGCTTCGCCGCACGGCGGGCGTCCAGCGACCACACCTGTCCGCAGCGGGTCAGCACCAGGTATATGGCCATCAGGTGGATGACGTTGTCGCCGCCGTCCCCGATGAAGATGCTGCGGTTCTGCAGCGACAGCACGCCCACCATGAACAGCACGGACATGGTGCGGGTGCGCCAGCCGACCAGCAGCAGGGCGCTGCTGAGAATCGCGAGGGTGTAGACCAGCTCGAACCAGCCGCGCCCGTCGGACCAGGTCAGGACGGAGAACGCCTGGTTGTCGGCGAGGAGCCGGCGCGCCATGTCGCCGCTCCAGGGGCCGTGGGGCCCGTACAGCTCCTGACGGTTCGGCCACTCACGCAGCAGGAAGAACAGCCAGGTCGCGGCGAATCCGATGCGGATGACGGCGGACTGGTACGGGGCGAAGGCGCTGCCCGTGACGCGCCGGAAGGCGTGGCCGAAGGCGCGCTCTATGCGCGTCTCTTCGGAGCGCGGGCGTTTCCCGGCGCCGGGCCGCGATGCGGCGGGGGGCGGCGGGGTGAGGGCGGGCCATGCGCTCTTGGTGGGTGCGGGGGTGGCCGGGGTGGTGGGGGGCGGCGTGTCTGTTGTGCTGGACGCGGCTGTTGTGTTCGACGAGTCCGCCGCGATCGATGGTGCGGGTACGCGGGCGTCGGCCGGGGTCGCCGGGGAGCCGGTGTCCGGCCGGGAGCCGGCGGCCGGCGCGTCCGGCGTGGCCGCTCCGTCCGTCGCGTTCGCGCGGGAGCCGGCGGCCGCCGGCTCGCCTGCCGCCTGCGGAGGCAACCTGTGCGCTGTCACTGGATCCTCGCTCCTTCGGGCAGGTCGGCCGCGGTGACCTGCCACCAGGGCACCTGGCGGTACCGGGGCTTGTCGCTGATCTTCTCGGTGCTCCACGGCGGCGGGCTGACGGCCGTCGTGCGCGAGCGGACCTGCATCTGCTCGACCGCGCCGCGCGCCGTCCACTGCGTACTCATGCGCTGCATCACGATCCGCCGGATGTACTGCTCGGCCAGCTCGCCGCGCATACCCGTGGAGCGGTCCTGGGCGTCATGGGTGTTGAGGTAGTACTCCCAGGCGCGGCGCAGTTCGTTCTGCTGGGTGTGGCTCGGTACGGGGTTGTGCAGCAGGGCCCGGCCGTCGAGGGCGGAGAGGTCGGTCCAGCCGGTGGTCAGCCGCTCGCCGTCCTTCGTACGCAGCTGGGCGCGCGCCTGCACCGCGATGTTCTGCTGGAGCGGATTGGGCGCGAACAGCTTCCAGTTCTGCTCGTACTCCGGGAAGACGTAGTCGTTGATCGCTTCGCCGTGCTGCTTGCTCAGCGTGTTCGACGGTGCGACGTGCAGGAACATCATCGCCAGATGGATCGCGACGGCCAGTGTGACGGCACCGGCCGCCACGCTCACCACGATGCGTGACGGCAGCGAGAGCGCGGCGGGTGGCCGCGATTCGTCCCCGTATAGCTGCATTCCTGCCCCGTTTCCAGTCACCGAGCGGCTTTCCGCCGCTCCGGAACCGTACCTAGGCCGCCCCACGCGGCACACCCTCCCCCGAGTTATCCACAGGCTTGACACCCCGCGTGTCCGCGCCACACCATTGAACCGAACGATCGGTCGGTCGGGAGCTAGGGGGATCACATGACGACGATCGCGCCGGACACCGCGTCCCTCGCGGCTCTGGAAGCCGACTTCGAGGCGGCGGTGGCAGCGGACGAGCGCATCGAGCCCCGCGACTGGATGCCGGACGCCTACCGCGCCTCGCTGGTGCGCCAGATAGCGCAGCACGCCCACTCCGAGATCATCGGCATGCAGCCGGAGGCGAACTGGATCACGCGCGCGCCGTCCCTGCGCCGCAAGGCGATCCTGATGGCGAAGGTGCAGGACGAAGCGGGCCACGGCCTGTATCTGTACAGCGCCGCCGAAACCCTCGGCGTCGGCCGCGACGAACTCCTCGACAAGCTCCACTCCGGCCGCCAGAAGTACTCCTCCATCTTCAATTACCCGACCCTGACCTGGGCGGACGTCGGAGCCATCGGCTGGCTGGTGGACGGCGCCGCGATCACCAACCAAGTACCGCTGTGCCGCTGCTCGTACGGCCCCTACGCCCGCGCCATGGTCCGCGTCTGCAAGGAGGAGTCCTTCCACCAGCGCCAGGGCTACGAACTCCTGCTCGCCCTGAGCCGCGGCACGGACGCCCAGCACGCCATGGCCCAGGACGCGGTGGACCGCTGGTGGTGGCCGTCGCTGATGATGTTCGGTCCGCCCGACGACGAATCGGCGCACTCCGCCCGCTCCATGGCCTGGAAGATCAAGCGGCACTCCAACGACGAGCTGCGCCAGCGCTTCGTCGACATCTGCGTGCCCCAGGCCGAGTCCCTGGGCCTCACGCTCCCGGACCCGGACCTGACGTGGAACGAGCAGCGCGGCCACTGGGACTTCGGCCCCATCGACTGGGACGAGTTCCGCGAGGTCCTCAAGGGCAACGGCCCTTGCAACGAACAGCGCATCGACCAGCGCCGCCGGGCCCACGAGGACGGCGCCTGGGTGCGCGACGCCGCGGCTGCGTACGCGGCCAAGCACGGGGAGGGGAACCGATGACCACGAACGGCACGGCGGACGGCGCGCGTCCCGAAAGCCGGACCGGCCCGGACGAGCCGGGGCCGACCGCCGCAGCGCCCGACGCGG
Source organism: Streptomyces sp. NRRL F-5755 (assembly GCF_001279365.1). NCBI lineage: Bacteria > Bacillati > Actinomycetota > Actinomycetes > Kitasatosporales > Streptomycetaceae > Streptomyces > Streptomyces sp. NRRL F-5755. Next base: position 56,240 of record NZ_LGCW01000263.1, read on the forward strand.
GCCCCGGAGCCTCGGCAGCCCCCGCCGACTGGCCCCTGTGGGAGGTCTTCGTCCGCAGCCGGCGCGGCCTGTCGCACACCCACGCCGGCAGCCTGCACGCCCCGGACGCCGCGATGGCCCTGCGCAACGCCCGCGATCTGTACACCCGCCGCTCCGAAGGCATCTCGATCTGGGTGGTCCCCTCCGCCGCGCTCCGTGCCTCCTCCCCGGACGAGAAGGACTCCTTCTTCGAACCGGCCGCCGACAAGCCCTACCGCCACCCGACGTTCTACGAGATCCCGGACGGGGTGCAGCACCTGTGAAGCCCGCACCGACCACCGTCACCCCGGCCGCCGCCCCCGCGGGCTCGCTGGCCCGGGACGTCGCCGCCGCTGCCCCGGCCCTGGCCCTCGGCGATGACGCGCTCGTCCTCTCCCACCGGCTGGGGGAGTGGGCCGGGCACGCCCCCGTCCTCGAAGAAGAGGTGGCGCTCGCCAACATCGCGCTGGACCTCCTCGGCCAGGCCCGCGTCCTGCTCTCCCTCGTCGGCGACGAGGACGAGCTGGCGTATCTGCGCGAGGAGCGCTCTTTCCGCAACTGCCAGCTCGTCGAGCAGCCCAACGGCGACTTCGCCCACACCATCGCCCGCCAGCTGTACTTCTCCACGTACCAGGAGCTGCTGTACGGCCAACTGTCCGCCGACGACGGCCCCCTGGCGCCACTCGCGGCCAAGGCGGCCAAAGAAGTCGCCTACCACCGTGACCACGCCGAACAGTGGACCCTGCGCCTGGGCGACGGCACCGAAGAGAGCCACGCGCGCATACAACGCGGCCTGGACGCCCTGTGGCGCTTCACCGGCGAGCTCTTCGAGCCGGTCACGGGCCTCGACCTGGACCTCACCGCCCTGCACGACGACTGGATCACGAGCATCGCCTCCGTCCTGACCCGCGCCACCCTCACCGTCCCCCAGGGCCCGAGCCGCGGCGCCTGGACCGCGGGAGCCGGACGCCAGGGCCTGCACACCGAGCCGTTCGGCCGGATGCTCGCCGAGATGCAGCATCTGCACCGCAGCCACCCGGGGGCGACATGGTGACCACCACCCTCGAAGAACGGCTGCGCGACCTGGCCGGCTCCGTCCCGGACCCGGAACTGCCGGTCGTGACCCTGGCCGAGCTGGGCATCCTGCGCGGACTGCGGATGACCGGCCCCGGCCAGGTGGAGGTCGAGCTGACCCCGACGTACACGGGCTGCCCCGCCATCGAGACCATGTCCGCCGACATAGAACGCGTCCTCCATGAGAACGGCATCCCCCAGGTCGAGGTGCGCACGGTCCTCAGCCCCCCGTGGACGACCGACGCGATCACCGCCGAGGGCCGCCGCAAGCTGGCCGAGTTCGGCATAGCCCCGCCCCGCCCCACCGGGCCGGCCGGCGGGCCCGTACCGGTGGCCCTGGCGATCCGCTGCCCGCACTGCGGATCGACCGACACCACCCTGCTCAGCCGCTTCTCCTCCACCGCCTGCAAGGCACTGCGCCGCTGCGAGTCCTGCCGCGAACCGTTCGACCACTTCAAGGAGTTGTGATGTTCCACCCGCTCCGGGTCGCGGAGCTCGAACGGCTCACGGACGACGCCGTCGCCGTCACCTTCGAGGTGCCGCCCGAGCTGCGCGACACCTTCCGGCACACACCGGGTCAGCACATCGCGGTGCGCCGCACGGTGGACGGCCGCGAGATCCGCCGTACGTACTCGATCTGCACCCCGGCGTGCGACGACGAACCCCGGCTGCGGGTGGGCATCCGGCTGGTCGAGGACGGCGAGTTCTCCACGTACGCCCTCAAGGAACTGGCCGTCGGCGACACGGTCGAGGTCATGGCCCCGGCCGGCCGGTTCGTGCTGGAGCCCCGGCCCGGACGGTTCGTGGGCATCGTCGGCGGCAGCGGCATCACCCCCGTGCTGTCCATCGCCGCGACACTGCTGGCCCAGGAGCCGGACGCCCGCTTCTGCCTGGTCCGCAGCGACCGTACGGCGGCCTCCACGATGTTCCTGGAGGAGGTCGCCGACCTGAAGGACCGCTTCCCGGACCGCTTCCAGCTGGTCTCCGTCCTCTCCCGCGAGGACCAGCAGTCGGGCCTGCCCTCCGGCCGCCTGGATGAGGAGCGGCTTCGGGAGCTGCTGCCCGCCCTGCTGCCTGTCGGCTCCGTCGACGGCTGGTATCTGTGCGGCCCGTACGGCCTCGTCCAAGCCGCGGAACGAGCCCTGCGCGGCCTCCAGGTCCCCCGCGGCCGTATCCACGAAGAAATCTTCCACATAGCCGAGCCCACCGACGTGGAGAACGTTTCCACCTCCGCCGACGCCGCGCCTTTCCGTACCCCCGCGCACAGCACCGTGACCGCGACCCTGGACGGCCGGGCCGGAAGCTGGCCGGTTCTGGACGGTGAATCGCTGCTGGAGGCGGTGCTGCGCAACCGCGCCGACGCCCCGTACGCCTGCAAGGGAGGCGTCTGCGGCACCTGCCGCGCTTTCCTGGTGTCCGGCGAGATACGCATGGACCGCAACTTCGCGCTGGAGGAGGAGGAAGTCGCGTCCGGATATGTGCTGGCCTGCCAGTCCCACCCCGTGACGGAGGAGGTCGAGCTGGACTTCGACCGCTGACCCCATTCACATTCGCTGCAACCTGTTCTAACTTGACGGCCCGTCAGGTAACCGCCGTGCGGGCACACGGGAGGACAGGCCAGTGGACTTCACCTTCACCGAGGAGCAGCAGGCGGCCGTCGAGGCGGCACAGGCCGTCTTCACGGATGTCGCGCCCGACAGCGTGCCCAGTCCCGCGCTGACCGCCGGAGCGGTGGCCGACGACTTCGACCGCCCTCTCTGGCGCAAACTGGCCGACGCCGACCTGCTGAGTCTGCTGCTCGCGCCCGAGTACGGCGGCGCGGGCCTGGACGCGATCGCGCTCTGCCTCGTCCTGCGCGAGTCCGCCCGGGTACTCGCCCGCGTACCGCTGCTGGAGAACAGCGCCGCGGCTTTCGCCGTGCAGTCCTACGCAGACGCCGAGCTGCGCGCCGACGTTCTGCCCGGTGTGGGGCGCGGCGAACTGGTCCTCACCGTCGCCGCCAACGGCCGTACCGGCCACGACCCCGCCGAGCTGGCCGTGACCGCCCGTCAGGAAGGCTCCGACTGGGTGCTCGACGGCCTGCACACCGCCGTCCCCTGGGCCCAGAGCGCCGACCGCATCCTCGTGCCAGCCCACACCGGTGACGGGACCGCCGTCCTCGCCCTCGTCCCCCGCCTCCGGGATGGCGTCAGCATCCATGACCAGGTCTCCACCAACGGCGAACGCCTCGCGGAGATCCACCTCGACTCCGTACGGACGACCCCCGATGAGGTGATCACCGACCCCGGCGCCTGGGAGTGGCTGCGCGACCTCCTCACCACCGGCACCTGCGCACTGGCCCTCGGCCTGGGCCAAGCCGTCCTGGCCATGACCAGCGCGTACACGTCCAAGCGGGAACAGTTCGGCTTCCCCGTCGCCACCTTCCAGGCGGTCGCCGTCCAGGCCGCCGACCGCTACATCGATCTGCGCGCCATGGAAGCCACCCTCTGGCAGGCCGCATGGCGCATCAGCAGCTCCGCGAACAGCGCACTGCCCCCGGCAGGGGACGTGGCGGTGGCCAAGATCTGGGCCGCGGAAGGCGTACGGCGCGTCGTACAGACCGCACAACACCTGCACGGCGGCTTCGGCGCGGACACGGACTACGCACTCCACCGCTACCACGCCTGGGCGAAGCAGCTCGAACTGTCCCTGGGCCCGGCCGCCGCCCACGAAGAAGCGCTGGGCGACCTGCTGGCCGCCCACGCCCTGGGCTGAGCGGCAGGTCAGACGACCGCGCCCGGCTCGCCCTTGCTGTTCTTCACGGGGCGGCCCGCGGCCTCCCACGCCTGCATGCCGCCGTCGACGTTCACCGCGTCGATGCCCTGCTGGATCAGGTACTGGGCGACCTGCGCGGACCGGCCGCCGACCCGGCACAGCACATAGACCCGGCCGCCGTCGGGCGCCTGCTCCGTGAACTCGCCGTACCGGGCGACGAACTCGCTCATCGGGATGTGCAGCGCGCCCTCGGCGTGCCCCGCCTCCCACTCGTCGTTCTCGCGTACGTCCAGGAGGAAGTCCTGCGAGGTGAGAGCGTCGACGCCGACCGTGGGCAGAGAACCAAAGTGCATGGGCCCGACGCTACCCGACCAGCTGCGCGAGGTATGCCTCGCGCTCGGCCACATCCGCGAGCAGCTTTTCGGCGATCTCGTTGAGCAGCGCGTCCGGGTCGTCCGGCGCCATCTTGATCATCGCGCCGATCGCGCTCTGTTCCATCTCGGTGACCATCGCCGCCAGCATCTCCTTGCGCTCCGCCAGCCACTCCAGCCGCGCGTACAGTTCCTCGCTCTCGCTCGGCCGCTGCTCCTGCGGTACGGGACCGGCCTCCCACTCGCGGGCCAGCTCACTCAGCGTGGCCTCGTCCCCGGCCCCATACGCCGCGTTGACCCGCACGATGAAGGCGTCCCGGCGCGCGCGCTCGGTCTCGTCCCGCGCCAGGTCGGGGTGGGCCTTGCGCACCAGCTCGCGGTAGATCCGGCGGGCCTCCTCACTGGGCCGCACCTTCTGCGGCGGACTGACCGGCTGCTCGTTGAGCATCGCCTGGGCCTCCGGGTACAGCCCCTCGGACGCCACCCAGCCGTGGAACAACTCCTCCACCTCGGGCATCGGCAGCACCGCCGCCCGTGCCTCGTGGGCCTTGCGCACATCCTCGGGGTCACCCGTACGAGCCGCGACCGCCTCGGCGATCTGGGCATCCAGCTCGTCCAGCCGCGCGTACATCGGGCCGAGCCGCTGATGGTGCAACCGCGAGAAGTTCTCCACCTCCACCCGGAAGGTCTCCACCGCGATCTCGAACTCGATCAACGCCTGCTCAGCAGCCGCCACCGCCTGCGCCAACCGCTGCGTGGCAGCTGCCTGCGCATCGGGGGTGGGGTGGGGCGGGGTGTGCGCGCCTGGAGAGTCGTGGCCTTGGGTTCCTTCAGCAGCGCGTGGTCCCTCGTACCCGGGACGCCCCTCCTGAGAGGCGTACGGCTCCTGACCGTTCCAGCTCCCTTGCGGCACGTACGAACCGTCCTGGCTGTTCCGGCTCTCCTGCGAGACGTACGATCCGTCCTGATCGTGACCGCCGCGGGAAGCCCCGCCCCCCTGATCGGTCACCCCCGCAGAACCCGCGTAGCCCGCGGTCCCGTGGTCAGCATGGGGGTCCTGGCCGTCCTGCGCGTTCTCCGCCTGCGAGTTCGTCACCCGGCCACCCTACGGCCCGGAGCGCCCCCGCTCAGACCCCCGTCTCCGCGGCTATCCGTCCCTTCCGGATCGCCGCGACCAACTCCGCGTGATCCGCCTCCGTACGATCCGCGTAGGCCACCGCGAAGTCGGCCAGCGCCTCGTCCAACGCGTCGCCCTTGCCGCAGTACCCCGCCACCACGCGTGGATCGGCACTGTGCGCATGAGCACGAGCCAGCAGGGCGCCCGTCATGCGGGCGTAGTCGTCGATCTGGTCGCCGGGGAGGGCGGCGGGGTCCACGCTGCCCTTCCGGTTCCGAAACTGCCGCACTTGGTAGGGCCTCCCCGCCCCCGCCCCCTCCCCCTC
>NZ_LGCW01000264.1:0-61822 GCF_001279365.1 Streptomyces sp. NRRL F-5755
CCGTCCGCGTCCTGCCGCTCCGGATCACCGGGGCGCGACGGTGCCGTTCCGCTGGGATGCGGAGTTGCACGGTCGGGTGGTGGCGCTGGCCCGGGAGTGCGGGGCGAGTGTGTTCATGGTGGTGCAGGCCGCCTTGGCGGCGCTGCTGACCCGGCTCGGGGCGGGCACGGATATCCCGCTGGGCACCCCCGTAGCAGGCCGCTCGGACGCGGCTCTCGACGATGTGGTGGGCTTCTTCGTCAACACGCTGGTGCTGCGGACCGATACCTCCGGTGATCCGTCGTTCCGTGAGCTGCTGCGGCGGGTCCGGGAGACCGACCTGCGGGCGTACGCGCACCAGGATCTCCCCTTCGAGCGGCTGGTCGAGGCCCTGAACCCGGACCGTTCCCCCGGCCGCAACCCGCTCTTCCATGTCGCTCTGGCCGTGGACACGCCCTCTGGAGGCGCCCTGTCCCTGCCCGGCGTCGCGGTCGAGCAGGAGGAGGCGCATACCGGCACCGCGAAGTTCGACCTGTCCTTCCGGCTCACCGAGCGCCGGGCGCCGGGCGGGGCGCCCGCCGGGGTGGACGGGTCGCTCGAGTTCGCCACCGCGCTGTTCGACCGTAGTACCGCCGAGGGGCTGGCCGTACGGCTGCGGCGGCTCCTGGAAGCGGCCGTGGCGCGGCCCGAAAGTCCCATCGGGCAGGCGGACATCCTCTCTCCGGGGGAGCGCCGCCTGCTGCTCCACCGGTGGAGCGGTCCGGCACGCGGGCTGCCGACCGGGCTGCTTCCCGCGCTGTTCGAGGCGTGGGCCGCACGGGGGCCCGAGGCGCCCGCCCTGGTGGAGGGAGCGTGGTCGGCGACGTACGCGGAGGCCAACGCCGACGCCAACCGTCTCGCCCACCTGCTGATCAGCCGTGGCGCGGGGCCCGAGCGCGTCATCGCCCTCTGCCTGCCCCGGTCCGCCGCGGCCGTCCTGGCCGCCCTCGCCGTGGCCAAGACCGGCGCCGCCCACCTCCCCGTCGACCCCGCGCTGCCGCGGGAGCGCATCGCGTACCTGCTGCGCGACACCGCGCCCGTCCTCGTCGTGACGAGCGCCGGCGCCGCCCGCGAACTGCCGCCCGACGGGCCGCCGTGTGTGGTGCTGGACGCCGAGCACACGCCTGGCCTGCTCGCCGGGCAGCCGGACCACAACCCCACCGACGCCGACCGGCTCGCCCCCCTCAGGCCGTCGCACCCGGCGTACGTCATCCACACCTCCGGCTCCACCGGCGCACCCAAGGGCGTCGCGGTGACCCACACCGGCATCCACGCCCTCGCCGTCGCTCAGGTGGCCCGCTTCGGGCTGCGGCCGGGCAGCCGGGTACTCCGGTTCGCCTCGCCCAGCTTCGACGCCTCCGTGATGGAGACGCTGATGGCGTTCGCGTCGGGCGCCACGCTGGTCGTGCCGCCGGCCGGGCCGCCGGCCGGGGACGCGCTCGTGGACTTCCTGGCCCGCGAGCGCGTCAGCCACTGCCTGATCCCGCCGACGGTGCTGTCCGGCGTGCCGACGATGGCACTGCCGGACCTGGAGACGCTGGTCATCGGCGGTGAGGCGGGCACCGCCGAGCTGGTGGCCCGCTGGTCGCCGGGGCGTCGCATGATCAACGCGTACGGTCCGACCGAGGCGACCGTCTGCGTCACGCTCAGCGAGCCGCTGCACGGCACCGGCACCCCGCCGATCGGCGCGCCCGTCACCCACAGCCGGGTGTACGTGCTGGACGCGGGGCTGCGGCCGGTGCCGCCGGGCGTGACGGGGGAGTTGTACGCGGCGGGCGCCGGACTGGCGCGGGGATATGTGGGGCGTCCGGGGCCGACGGCGGAGCGGTTCGTGGCGTGTCCGTACGGGGTGCCGGGGGAGCGGATGTACCGCACCGGTGATCTGGTGCGGTGGCGGGCCGACGGGCAGCTGGAGTTCGTCGGGCGGGCCGATGACCAGGTGAAGGTGCGGGGGTTCCGTATCGAGCCGGGGGAGATCGAGGCCGCGCTGACCGCCCACCCCGCCGTGGCCCGCGCCGCGGCCGCCGTCCGTACGGACGCGTCGGGCACCGCGCGGCTCGTCGGCTACGTGGTCGCCGCACCGGAAGCCGCCGCCCCTGAGCCGGGCGCCGTACGGGAGTTCCTGCGCGCTCGGCTGCCCGAGCACATGGTCCCGGCAGCTGTCGTGGTGCTGGACACGCTGCCCACCACGGTCGGCGGCAAGCTCGACCGGCGTGCCCTGCCCGACCCCGGATTCGCCGCCCCGGCGGCCGGACGCGCGCCCCGCACACCCGAGGAAGAGGTGCTGTGCGGTCTGTTCGCCGAGGTGCTGCGGCTGCCCTCGGTCGGGGTGGACGACAGTTTCTTCGACCTCGGCGGCGACTCCCTGCTGGCCACCAGGCTGGCCGCACGTATCCGTACGGTACTGGGCGCCGAACTCGACCTGCGGGCCCTCTTCGCCGCACCGACCGTCGCCGGTACGGCCGGACGGCTGCGCGCCGCCCGGCGGCCCCGGCCCGCGCTCCGCCCCGTTCCCCGGCCGGACACGGTGCCGCTGTCCCACGCCCAGCGCCGCCTGTGGTTCCTGCACCGCCTGGAGGGGCCGAGCGCCACCTACAACGTTCCCCTGGCCATGCGGCTGACCGGCGCCCTGGACGCTCCGGCGCTGTGCGCCGCGCTGGTGGACGTGATCGACCGGCACGAGGTGCTGCGTACGGTCCTGCCCGAGACCGACGGCGTACCCCGGCAGATGGTGCTCGGCCGGGACGCCGCGCACGCCGCCGTCGCCCTCACCGACCTGACCGGCGCCGGACAGGACGAGGTCAGCGCACGCGTCCGCACGGCCGCCCGCCGGGCCGTCGATCTGACCCGCGAACTCCCGCTCCGCGCCGAACTCCTCGTGCTCGGCCCGGAGGAACACCTGCTGCTCTTCGTCGTGCATCACATCGCCGCCGACGGCTGGTCCCTCGGCCCCTTGTGGCGCGACCTGGCCCACGCCTACACCGAACGCCGCGCGGGCCGCACCCCCGACCTGCCGCCCCCGCCCGTCCAGTACGCCGACTACGCCCTCTGGCAGCACGAACTCCTCGGCGACCCGGACGATCCGGACAGCCTCCTCGCCGAACAGCTCAGGTACTGGACCGCGCACCTGCGCGACCTGCCCGACCAGCTGACGCTGCCCACCGACCGGCCGCGCCCGGCACGGCCCGGCGGACGTGGCGAAAACCTGGCCTTCTCCTGGGACGCGGCCGCGCACCGGCGGCTCGCCGCGCTCGCCCGGGACTGTGGCGCGAGCGTGTTCATGGTCGTACAGGCCGCGCTGGCGGCCCTGTTCACCCGGCTGGGCGCCGGTACGGACATCCCCCTCGGCACCCCCGCCGCGGGACGGACCGACGAAGCGCTGGACGAGGTGGTCGGCTTCTTCGTCAACACCCTCGTCCTGCGCACCGACACCTCCGGCGACCCCACCTTCCGCGAACTCATCGAGCGCGTACGGGACGTCGACCTCGCCGCCTACGCCCACCAGGACGTCCCCTTCGAACGCCTCGTGGAAGCCCTCAACCCGCCCCGCACGGCCGCCCGCCACCCGCTCGTCCAAACGCTGCTGACCTGGCAGCCCGCCGCCGGCCGGGGCCTGGAACTGCCCGGCCTGGACATCACCCCGATGCCCGCCGGCACCGGCACGGCCCGGCTCGACATGGAGATCAACGCCACCGAGCACCGCGCGCCCGACGGGACCCCCGCCGGGATCGAGGCCGCGGTCGAGTTCAGCAGCGACCTCTTCGACCGCCCCACCATCGAGACGTTCACGGCGCGGCTGCGCCGTATCACCGACGCCGCGACGGCCGACCCCGGGCAGCGCATCAGCCAGGCCGACATCCTCTCCCGCCAGGAACGCCGCACCCTGCGCGAACGGAACGACACCGCGCACGGCGTCCCCGACACCGTCCTCCCGCGCCTCTTCGAGGACCGGGCGGCCGCCGATCCCGGCGCCCCCGCCCTGTACTACGCCGACCTGACCCTCACCTACGCGGAACTCAACGCCGCCGCCAACCGCCTCGCCCGCCTGCTCGCCGCACACGGAGCCGGGCCCGAGAGCGTCGTCGCGCTGGCCCTGCCCCGTACGCCCGCCATGGTCACCGCCGTACTCGCCGTCCTCAAGGCAGGAGCCGCCCACCTCTTCCTCGACCCGGACTACCCCGCCGGGCGCCTGGCCTTCATGCTCGGCGACACCCGGCCCGTCCTGCTGGTCACCGACCGGGCCACCGCGCCGGCCCTGCCCGCCACGGACACCCCGCGCCTCGTCCTGGACGAGCACGCCACGCACGAGGCGCTGCGCACCCTGCCGGACACCGACCTCACCGACGCCGACCGGCGCGCCCCGCTGAGGCCGCTGCACCCCGCGTACGTCCTCTACACCTCCGGCTCCACCGGCACCCCCAAGGGCGTCGTCGGCCTGCACCGCGGGTGCGTCAACCGGCTGCTGTGGTGCTCCCGTACGTATCCCTGGCACGCCGGACAGCCGGTGCTCGCCAAGACCACCCTGAGCTTCATCGACGGCACCACCGAACTGCTCGGCGCCCTGCTGCACGGCGCGCCGGTCGTCCTCGCCGACTCCCTCACCGCCCGCAGCCCGGCGGACCTGGCCGCCCTCGTCGCCCGGCACCGCGCCACCCGCATCACCGTCGTGCCCAGCCTGCTGGCCGCCCTCCTCGACGGCGACACCGGCCTGCTGGCGACCTGCACCTTGTGGGTGACCAGCGGCGAAGCCCTCCCGCCCGCCCTCTCCCAGCGGTTCGCCGACGCCCTCCCGCACGCCCGCCTGGTCAACTTCTACGGCGCCTCGGAAGCCAGCGGCGACAGCCTGCACGCCGTCGCCGACGGACCCGACGTGGCCGCCGGAACGCCCATCTGGAACACCCACGTCCACGTCCTGGACGCCGCACTGCGCCCGGTGCCGCCCGGCGTACCCGGCGAGATCCACCTCACCGGCACCGGCCTGGCCCGCGGCTATCTGCACCGCCCCGCCCGCACCGCCGAACGCTTCGTGGCCGACCCGTACGGCGCGCCCGGCGAGCGCATGTACCGCACCGGCGACCTGGGACGGCAGCGCCCCGACGGCGTCGTGGAATACCTCGGCCGGGTGGACGACCAGGTGAAGATCCACGGCGTACGGATCGAACTGGGCGAGGTGCAGGCCGCGCTGCTCGCCCACCCCGGCGTGGACCGCGCCGCCGTGGCCGTCCGCGAGGACACCCCCGGCCGCAAGCAGCTCGTCGCGTACGCCGTCCCCGCACCCGGCACCGAACCGGAGCCCGCACAGCTGCGCCGGTTCCTGCGCGAGCGGCTGCCCCGGTTCATGGTCCCCGCCGCCGCGGTCCTCCTGGACGCGCTGCCCCTGACCGCCAACGGCAAGCTGGACCGGCGCGCGCTGCCCGCCCCCGACATCACCGCCCCGGAAGGCGGCCGGCCACCGGGCACCCCGCCCGAAGAACTGATGGGCGCGCTCTTCGCCGAAATCCTCGGCCTGCCCGCGGTGGGCGCCGACGACGGCTTCTTCGACCTCGGCGGCGACTCGCTGCTGGCGGCCCGCCTCATCAGCCGCGTCCGTACGGTCTTCGGCGCCGACCCCGGAATCCGCGCCCTGTTCGAGACGCAGACGCCCGCCGGACTCCTGCGCACCCTGCACGAGGCGTCCACCACGACGGCGGACGCCCTGGACGTCCTGCTGCCGCTGCGAGCGCGCGGCAGCCGCCCGCCACTGTTCTGCGTCCACCCCGCCTCCGGCATCAGCTGGCCGTACGCCGGACTGCTGCGCCACCTCCACGACCGCCCCGTCATCGGACTCCAGGCCCGCGGCCTGACCGAACCCGGCGCCCGCCCCGCCACCATCGACGCCATGGCCGCCGACTACCTCGACCGCATCCGCACCGTCCAGCCGACCGGCCCCTACCACCTGCTCGGCTGGTCCTTCGGCGGCGCCGTCGCCCACGCGATGGCCACCCGCCTCCAGCAACAAGGCGAAAAAGTGGCGCTCCTGGCCCTCCTGGACGCAGCACCCCTCCAGGTCGAGCCCGACCGCGTCCTGCCCCGCCACACCGCCCGCGACGTGGCCTACCTGTTCGCCGACGCGGTCAGCCCCGGCGCCGCCCACCGCGGCCTCGACCCCGCACGGGCCGCCGACATCCTCCGCGGCCAGGGCAGCGCGCTGGCCGCCCTGCTGGAGGAACCCCTCGTCACGGCCGTGGCACAGACCCTGACCGACAACACCCGCCTGCGCTGGTACACCTTCCGGCCCGCCGTCTACGAGGGCGACCTCCTGCTGTTCAAGGCGGAACCCGAACGCGGCGAAGCGCACTGGCCGGCGGAGGCGTGGCAGCCGTACGTCTCCGGCACCGTCCACACCCACGACGTGCGCTGCGAACACGGCCACATGATGCAGCCGCACGCCCTGGAACGCATCGGTCCCGTCCTCGCCGCCGCACTCGCCGGCACGGCACCACCCCCGTACGGACCCGTCCCGCCGACACACCTCAGGAGCCGCACATGACCAACCCGTTCGAAGACCCGGACGCCGCCTACCTCGTCCTCGTCAATGACGAGAACCAGTACTCCCTGTGGCCCGCTGCCGCCGAACTGCCCGGCGGCTGGACCGTCGTCCACGGCGAGGACACACGCCAGGGCTGCCTGGACCACGTCTCGCAACGCTGGACGGACATGCGGCCGAAATCCCTGGTGGAGGCCATGGAGGGGGACACCTGACGGAAAATCGCCGGGGACAGGGGCCGGGCCCGCCGCTTCGCGTGAAGACGGCGGGCCCGGCTGCTTGCGGGGAGACGGCGAAGCCGGCGGTTTCCGCGGTGCAGGACCGGCCGTCTCCCTCACGTGCTCAGCCGCTCCTGCCGGGCGGCGTCTCCTGATCCTCCGCGGGATCGAGCCCCAGGGCATCGATCAGCATCGCCAGGTCCTCCGCGCTCTCCGCACGCCCGGCGAGCACCAGCCGCGCCCGCCGTCGCTCCCGGTCATGTGTACGCCGTGCCGCCTCCGGGGCCGGCCCCGTGGTGTGGGTCTCCTCGCTCATGCCGGCCATGATCGGTGATCGGGGCCCCGCGGCGCGGAGCGGAGGGGTCACTTTGGCCAAGTCTCTTCTGCGGCCCATCTGCGTCGCTCACCTTTCCTTCCGCGGTCCCGGCCCGCATTCCCCCGGCCACTGTGAGACACGACTCGGCGCCACGGCTGGCCCCGGCCCGCCCCCGGTTGTTAGGGAGGGGACATGAGTACCCAGCACGAGAACAGGACGGGCACTGCCACCGATATGCCGCCCACCCTCACCGTGACGGCGGTGAGCACGATCGAGCCGACCTCCCCGGAGGACCGGGGCTCCGGCTCGTGGATGGTCATCGAGACCGCCGAGCGGGGCCAGTTCCTCCTGAATCTGCCCGGCCCGCTCCACCAGGCGGTCAAGCAGGCCACCTACCTCCCGTCGCACCTCGCGGGCGACGGCCGGCTGCCGCTGAGCGAGGCGGACAGTGCCGCCTACCGCGAGCACATCGCCGCCCTGGCGCACCACGGCTGAGCCCCTGCGGCGGCCCACCGCCGGGGCTACGGCAGATACCGTTCGATGGCCGCCGCCCCCTTCTCCTCAATGAGCCGGCGAGCCTCCTCGACCCGTTCCGGCGTCGGTTCCAGTCCCCTGGCCATGACCAGGTCCTCCGGATCGAACGGGCGCTCACCGCCCGTGTAGAGCTCCCGCAGCCGCGCGGCGCGGGCCTCGTCGGAATCCGGAGTGCTGTCCTTGTCCATGGCGCCTCCCGAAAGATCGCTCGGGTCCGGAGGGACCACCGGGCCGGCAGTGCCTCCGCTGCTTCCATCATGGGGCCGGTCCCGCACCACCGCACGGCGGCCGCACCTCCGGCGCTTCAACCCCGGCCCGCCCTCCGGCGTCCTCCCCGCCACAGGGATGCGCTCGGCTCCCTCAAGACGCCGGAGACACCGCCCATGAAGCAGCGGACCTTACGCACCGCCTTGCTCGCCCTCACCACCGTCGCCGCACTGGCCACCACGGCCCTGACACCCGTGTACGCGGCGACGCCCGCCCCGCGGGCGCCCGGCCACGGCCACGAAGCCACCCGGGCCGCCCTCCGCCAACTGGTGGAAGCGGGCCGCATACCCGGCGTCGCCGCCGAAGTCCGCGACGGGAAGGAGAGATGGTTCGGCTCCGCGGGGGCCGCGGACGTCGATACGGGGCGCAAGCGCTCGGTCCACGACCGTTTCCGGGCGGCGAGCATCACCAAGCCGTTCATCGCCACCGTCCTGCTCCAACTGGAGGCCGAAGGGCAGCTGAGCCTGGACGACACGGTCGACACGTGGCTGCCCGGCCTGGTGCGCGGCAACGGCAACGACGGCCGCGCGATCACCGTGCGCCGGCTGCTCAACCACACCAGCGGCCTGCCCAGCCACACCGGCGACCGGGAATTCCAGACCAACTCCTCCGGCAGCGGTTTCCCGCAGCACCGCTACGACAACCACACGCCCGAAGAGCTGGTCGCCATCGCGCTGAAGTATCCGCCGGTCGCCGCGCCGGGGGAGAAGGCCAGCTACTCGAACACCAACTACGTTCTCGCCGGAATGGTCATCGAGGCGGTGACCGGGCATCCGTACGCCGACGAGGTCAAACACCGCATCATCGAGCCGCTGCGCCTGCGCGGCACCTCGTTCCCCGGCAGTGACGCGAGCATGCCGGACCCGCACCCCGTCGCCTACTCCCGGCTGCACGACCCGGCCCCCGACGCGCCGATTCACGACGCCACCGAGCAGAACATGACCTGGCTGGGCGCGTCCGGTGACATGATCTCCACCCTCGGGGACCTCAACACCTTCCAACATGCCCTGATGCGCGGCCAGTTGCTGCCCCGTGCGCAGATGAGGGAACTGCTCGACGCGGTGCCGACGGGCGACGGGTTCGCGTTCGGCCTCGGCGTGGAGACCATCACCCTGTCCTGCGGGGTGCCGGTGGTGGGCAAGACGGGCCGCACCAACGGCTCGATGTCCGCCACGGTCTCCACACGGGACGGCGGCCACCGGCTCACGTTCAACATGAACGGCGACTGGCTGGCGGACGGCGCCCTCTATGTCAACGTGATCGAGGCGGAGTTCTGCGGCAAAATCCCGGCACCGGCCGACCGGCGGCACGGGGCCCTGCCGGCCGCGCTCGCCGAGTAGCCGGGCGGTCTTCTCACCCGGCTCCCGGTGTGCTTCCCTGGTCTGCCCGTGCCGGTGTGAAGTGCACCTGACATGAGCCACCGGCCGTACACGCGACGCGACCGGGGGCGGCCCGATGACCCAGCGCTGGCTGGTACCGCTGCTCACCGTGGTGGCCCTGGCCCTGGTCGGGGCCTTCGGCTGGGGCATGGTCTTCGCCTCCGACCCCACGGACGCGCCGATCGCACCCGAGGGCGCCCCGCCCCCCGCCGCGACCGCACCGGCACCCGGCGGCGGTACGCCCGTACCGCCGCCGGACCCCACCACCCCCGGCCGCAAGCCGCCCGGCCCGGCCGTCCCCGCGCTGTACCTCGGCGACTCCCTGGCCGTGGAGAGCCAGGACGCCCTGGCCGAACGGCTCGCCGCGACCGGGCGCGCCACGCTGCACGCCGCCCCGCACTCCGGCACGACGCTGTGCGACTACCTCACGTCCTGGCGCGGCAAGTCGCTCGTCCCCGCCCGGGACAAGGCGGCGACGCTCGTACGGACGGTGCGGCCGCGCGTCGTGATCCTCCAGTTCTGGGGGAACGCCTGGGGCTACACGCCGTGCATGGCCGGCGCCACGTACGGCACGGCGGGCTACTACGAGCGGTACGCGGCCGACGCGCGGGCGCTGACCGGGGAGATCGCCGCGGCGGCACGGGACGCCGGCCTCGCCCGGCCGAAGATCGTCTGGGCCTCCCAGGGGCCCGACGCCTTCCACCCGGACCGCATCCGCCGCATCAACGCCCTGTACGCCGACCGCGCCGCCGCGGCCGGTGACCTCTACGCGGACGCGGGCCGTACGCTCGGCCCCGCCGGCGACCGCTACCGCTGGACCCGCCAACTGCCCTGCGACGCCTACGAACGCGCCCACCCCGCGTACTGCACCCACCCGGCCCCCGGCGGCGGCACCACCGACCTGCACCGCTCCGACGACGCCCTGCACTTCTGCCTGGCGCCGACGACCACCACGCCCCGCCCGTGCCCCGTGCGGTCGCCGGGCATCGACCGCTTCGCCCGCGCCGTGACGGCCACGGTCGACGGCTGGCTGCGCGGCGCCACCGGCTGACCGCCGCCCACCGGCCCCGGCCCCCGCCGCCCGGCCGGGCATCCGAAGCGGTCACAATCGAGAGGTGTCCAAGAACCACGCACGCCGGCGACCGGCGATCGACCCCGCCTCCCCCTGCCCCTGCGGCCTGGAAGCGTCCTACGCGGAGTGCTGCGCCCGCTTCCACCGGGGCGAGGCCGCAGCGCCGACGGCCGAGCGGCTGATGCGCTCGCGCTACAGCGCCTTCGCGGCCGGTGACGCCCCGTACCTGCTGCGCACCTGGCACCCCGCGACGCGCCCGGCAGGCGTGGAGTTCGAGCCGGGGCAGCGGTGGACGCGCCTGGAGATCCTCGGCACGACGGGCGGGAGCGCGTTCCACAGCGAGGGCACCGTGGAATTCCGCGCCCACTACACGCTGCGCGGCGAGCCCGGCGCACAGGAGGAGAACAGCCGCTTCGTACGCGACGAGGGCGCCTGGGTGTACCTGAGCGAGCTGTGAGCGGAGCGGGCGTTCCCGTACGGCCGGCTTTTCGCCCATATGGGAACGTCCGGCCCTCAGCGGCCCCGCAGCTGCTCCATTTCGCGCCGGTCGCGTTTGGTGGGTCGGCCGGTGCCCCGGTCGCGCTGGGGGACGGCGGTGATCTCCTCGCGAGGCGGCGGTGGGGGGGGGGCTGTTGTCGACGAAAGAGAGCTGTGAGGCGGGCGTTCCCGTACGGCCACCCTTTCGCCCGTATGGGAACGCCCGGCTCTCAGCGGCCCCGCAACTGCTCCATTTCGCGCCGGTCGCGTTTGGTGGGTCGGCCGGTGCCCCGGTCGCGCTGGGGGACGGCGATGATCTCCTCGCGAGGCGGCGGCGGGGGGCTGTTGTCGACGAAGCACTCCGCGGCGACCGCGGCGCCGACCCGCTTGCTTACGAGACGCGAGACCACGACGATGCGCTCGCGCCCGGCGTGCCGCAGGCGCACCTCGTCGCCCGGCCGCACCCCGTGGGCGGCCTTCACCCGTTCGCCATTGACCCGAACATGCCCACCGCGACAGGCCGTCGCGGCCATCGAACGCGTCTTGGTCAGCCGGACGGACCAGATCCAGCTGTCGACGCGCACCGTTCCCTCGTCTGAAGCCATGCACCGACTCTAAGCCTGCCGGGCCCCGCTCCGGGCCCGCCCGCGCCCCGCACCCTCAGGCCGACGCCTTCCTGCTGCTCTTCTTCGCGGTGCTCTTCTTGGCGGCGGACTTCGAGGCCGAGGATTTCGCCGCGGCCTTCTTACCGCCGGTCGCGCTCTTCTTCCCGCCGGAGGCGGCCGACCTGCCGGAGGCGGACTTCTTGGCCGCGGACCCGGACGTCTTGCGGGCCGCCGTCTTCTTGGCGCCGCTGCCGGACGCGGTCTTCGCCGCGGCCTTCTTCGTCGTCTTGCGGCTCCCGATCGGCGTGACCGAGGCCCGGTCCGCCTCGTCCGCGTCCTCCCCGGCGCCGCCGCCCTCCCCGCGCGACTCCCGCGCCGCCCGCACACTGTTCTCCAGCGCGGCCATGAGGTCGATGACCTTGCCGCCGCGCGGGGCGGCCCGGGGCGCGACCGGCTCGCCGCCCTCCAGCTTGGCGGTGACCAGCTCCTCGACGGCCTCCCGGTAGTCGTCGTGCAGCTCCGACTCGTCCAGCTCGCCGAGCGAGTCCATCAGGGTCTCGGCGAGGGCCAGCTCGTTCTCCCGGATCTCCACCTTCTCGCTGGGCGCGACGGCATGTGCCGAGCGGATCTGGTCCGGCCACAGCAGCGTGTGCATGGCGATCGCCCCGTCGTGCGCCCGCAGCATGGCCAGCGTCTCCCGCCCGTGCATGGCCACCTTGCCGATCGCGACCTTCTCCTGGTGCTCCAGGGCGTCCCGCAGCAGCGCGTACGGCTTGGTGGCGGCGACACCGTTGGGCCCCAGGAAGTAGGACTTGTCCAGCTGGAGCGGATCGATCTCGTCCGCGCCGACGAAGGCCAGGATGGTCAGCGTCTTGGTCGTCGGCAGCGGCAGCTTGGCCAGGTCCTCGTCGGTGATCGGCACGATCGTGTCGTCCGCGGCCTGGTACCCCTTGCCGACCTCCTCGGTGGGGACCTCCTCCCCGTCCAGCTCGCAGACCTTGCGGTAGTGGATCCGGCCGCCGTCCTTCGCGTGGATGCGGACGAACGAGACCGAAGCCGTGCGCTCGGTCGCGCTGTAGGTCTTCACGGGGATGCTGACCAGCCCGAAGGAGATCGACCCGTTCCACACCGATCGCATGTCTCATCCCCTCGCATGGGATTCGTATGGGATTGTCATGGTATGTCGCCAATCACCGTCGTGGAGGGGCGGCGGCTGTCGCTCACCAACCTGGACAAGGTCCTGTATCCGCGGACCGGCACCACCAAGGGCGAGCTGCTGCACTACTACGCCACCACCGCCGGCGCGCTGCTCGCCCATATCCACGACCGGCCCGTCTCCTTCCTGCGGTATCCCGACGGTCCCGACGGCGAGACGTTCTTCACGAAGAACGTGCCGCCCGGGACGCCCGCATGGGTGAAGACCTGCGACGTACCCGGCAGCACGGCCAAGAACCGGCGGCAGGTGCTGGTACGCGACGTACCGACC
This sequence comes from Streptomyces sp. NRRL F-5755, assembly GCF_001279365.1. NCBI lineage: Bacteria > Bacillati > Actinomycetota > Actinomycetes > Kitasatosporales > Streptomycetaceae > Streptomyces > Streptomyces sp. NRRL F-5755. Next base: position 12,899 of record NZ_LGCW01000264.1, read on the forward strand.
CTGATGTGGGCCGCGAATCTGGTCGTGGAGCTGCACACGCCGCAGTGGCCCGCCGATACGCCGCGCGTCGCCGACCGCCTCGTGTTCGACCTCGACCCCGGCGAGCCGGCCACGATCGTGGAGTGCTGCGGGGTGGCCCGGTGGCTGCGCGAGCGCCTGCTGGCCGACGGCCTGAACGTGTACGCCAAGACCAGCGGCTCCAAGGGCCTGCACATCCTCGTGCCGATCGAACCGACGCCCTCGGAGGATGTCACCGCGTACGCGAAGGGCATCGCCGTCGAGGCCGAGCGGACCCTGCCCGGCCATGTCGTGCACCGGATGACCAAGGCGCTGCGGCCGGGGAAGGTCTTCATCGACTTCTCGCAGAACTCGGCGTCGAAGACCACCGCCGCGCCCTACACGGTGCGCGCCCGCGCGCTGCCCACCGTCTCCGCGCCCGTGACCTGGGACGAGGTCGAAGCCTGTACGGACCCCGGGCAGCTCACGTTCCTGTTCGACGAGGTCGCGGCGCGCCGCGAACGCGACGGCGATCTCCTCGCGCCGCTGCTCAACCTCAACCGCGCCCGGCCGCTGCCCCGCTGACGCCCTTTCGTGCGGGCGGCCGCGCCCGCATCGATCGTAGACCGCCTACGTCATTCGACGGAGAGCGTGATGGCGCGGGCAGGTGCCACGTTCCCATGCCGCAGATGTGAACGGCGCCTTCCGCACCCACACCACCCTGTCGTGGCACGGCCGTTGTGACCTTCCGAACGGTCGGGCGGGCGGGGCGATGTCGCAGTGCTATCGCCAATAGCTGTCATCCATGGGGACCTTGATTCCTTCACAATCCCGGTACCAAATCCCTCCCACGGATGAAGAGGTTTCCCCCATGAGACCCATGCGTACGGTTCTCACCTCCGTGCTCGGCCTCGGCCTGGCCGCCTCCCTCGGTACCGTCCCCGCCACCGCCGCATCCGCTCCCGCCGCCCCCTCCGGCGCGAGCGTCTCCACCGCGGCCTCCGTAGCCAAGTACGCCGGCTCGGCCGAAGAGGCCAAGGCCAACAAGGCGTTCTTCCAGGCCGTCATGAAGTCGGCCGCCGCCAAGCGCGCCGCCAACCCCGGCGTCCTGGCCGTCACCGTCACGTACAACGCCTCCAGCGCGCCCACCTTCCGCAGCCAGATAGCGCGCAGCACGCAGATCTGGAACAGCTCCGTGCGCAACGTGAAGCTCCAGGAAGGCTCCCGGGCCGACTTCACGTACCGCGAGGGCAACGACGCCCGCGGCTCCTACGCGAGCACCGACGGCCACGGGCGGGGCTACATATTCCTCGACTACCGGCAGAACCAGCAGTACAACTCCACCCGCGTGGTGGCCCACGAGACGGGCCACGTGCTCGGTCTGCCCGACCACTACTCGGGCCCCTGCAGCGAGCTGATGTCGGGCGGCGGCCCCGGCCCGTCCTGCCAGAACACCAACCCGAACGCGCAGGAGCGCGCCCGGGTGGACGCCCTGTGGCGCAACGGCTTCGCGGCCCGGCCGGTCCCGGCCTCCTGAACGCCTTCCCCCTGATCACCTGATCCCCTGACGGCCGCCGCGCGGCGGGCAGTTTCTGCCGCGCGGCGGCCGTACGGCTGTGACCATCCGAAAACCGGTTGTCCGCTGAGGCGGCCGCCCGCACAATCGGTGGCCGGATCATGTACAGGACGAACGAAAACACGGCCCGGTCGGTAGTCCGGGCGCCCCTACCCCTTCGCAGGGTGGGGGTCAGTAACCTCCCTCCCAGGGTGTCCGGTTCGTCCTCTCACGCACCACCATGGGAGGACAACACCATGCCGAGCACGTTCACCGTGTTCTTCGAGGACCCCTACTGGGTCGGCGTTCTGGAGATCGCCGGGCCGGACGGCGTACGCGCCGCCCGCCACGTCTTCGGCGCCGAGCCGACCGGCCCCGAGCTGCTGGCCTTCGCGCTCCGCGGGGCGGACGCCCTGATCGCGCGGGCGCTCGCCGCGCCCGCCGTGGACGCGGCGGCCGTCGCGCGCCCGTACCGTCCGAACCCGAAGCGGCTGGCCCGCGCCGCCGCCCGGGAGCAGGCGGCCCGCCCGGTGAGCACCGCCGCGCAGGAAGCCCTCGCCCGGAGTTTCGCGCAGGCGAAGACCGAGAACCGGGCCGCGGCCAAGCGGCGGCGGGCGGCGGAGGACGAGCGGCGCAGGGCGCGGGCGCGCGAGAAGGCGAAGGCCCGGCACCGGGGGCGCTGAGGCGCGTGCGTCGGGGCTGGTCGGAGGGTGCGCGATATGCGTCACATCCGTCCGGTTTGGCGGAAAGGCGTCCTGTGGTTTATCGTTCAATTGATCACGGGGTTGCTGGACCCTCGCCGACCAGGCGACCGGAGTCCCGCCCGTGCCCCGACTGCCCCGGCCAGCTCCCCCCGTCTGGCCGGGGCTTTCTCCGTTCCGCGGCCCGCGCGCGGGCCGGACTTCCGATCGGGCGGCTTCGCCCGGCGACCGGCGTGGTAGTGGCCGGGACGGCGTTTCCCCCGGTAGAAACCGTGCGGACGGGCACCCGAGGACCTGGTGTGCCCGTCGGCGCGGTGCGGGCACGACGTGATGCCCGGCGGGACGGGAGGGAGTCGGCGTGTACGACACGGAGGTGGCCGTCGTGGGCGGCGGCGCCGCGGGCCTGTCCCTCGCCCACCGGCTCTGCGCCCCGCCGCCCGGGGCCCGCAGCCCCCGGGTGACCGTCGTGGACGCGCCGCCCGGACCGCTCCGTCCCCCCGAGCGCACCTGGTGCTACTGGGAGGCGCCCGGCGGCGAGTACGACGGCGTCCTGGCAGCTTCCTGGGACCGGCTGCGCGTGCACGGCACCGACGGCGCCCAGGTCACCGGGCGCCCCGGGCCGCTGCGGTACAAGATGATGCGCTCCGGCGCGTTCGAGCAGCTGGTGGGAGCCCGGCTCGCCGCTGCACCGGCCGCGGACCGGCTGACGGCCGTGGTCGAGGACGTACACGCGCTGCCGGACGGCGCCGAGGTCCGCGGCGTGACACCGGAGGGCGGCACCCTGCGGCTGCGCGCCCGCTGGGTCTTCGACTCCCGGCCGCTGCCCGCCCTGCCGCCCGCCCGCACCATCCTCCTCCAGCACTTCCACGGCTGGTTCATCCGCACCGAACGCCCCGAGTTCGACCCCACGACCGCCGACCTGATGGACTTCCGCACCCCGCAGCCGGACCACGGCCTGTCGTTCGGCTACGTCCTTCCGCTCGGCCCGTACGAAGCGCTGGCCGAGTACACCGAGTTCTCCGCCGCCCCGCTCGACGAGGCCGCCTACCACCGCGCGCTGCGCCACTACCTGACGGAGGTCCGCGCGCTGGGCCCGTACCGCATCACCGCCTCCGAGCAGGGCGTCATCCCGATGACCGACGCACGCTTCCCGCGCGCTGCCGGGCCCCGCGTCTTCCGTATCGGCGCCGCCGGCGGCGCCACCCGGCCGTCCACCGGCTACACCTTCGCCGCCGTCCAGCGCCAGACCCGGGCCATCGCCACCGCCTTCCACCAAGGCCGCACCCCGGCCCCGCCGCCCCCGCACTCCGCCAGGTCGCGGCTGATGGACGCGGTCCTGCTACGGGCCCTGGACAGCGGGCGCATCGACGGCGCCGACTTCTTCACCGGGCTGTTCCGCGGTGTACCGATGGAACGGCTGCTGCGCTTCCTGGACGGCGGCACCCGCCTGCGCGAGGACCTGTCCATCGGCCTGCATACTCCCGTACGGCCCATGCTGCGCACCGTGGCGGAACTGCCCAGGCTGCGCCGCCGCCCGCCCGTACGTCACACCCCCGCACGCAGCGCCCCGCCCCCGACAGGAAGAAGACCGCCCGATGACGACCCTGCCGCCTGACGCCGCACCGACCGCCGCCGGGCGCTCCCGCCGCTCCGCCCGCCCCGCCGCGCCGCGCCGGGGCCGGGACCGGCGGGCCCGCGTCGTGCCGCCCCCGCCGGGCCGGGCCAGGATCAGCGGCGAGGCACCGCACACGGCGGTGATCGGCGGCGGCATCGCCGGGCTCGCCGCGGCCACCGCGCTGGCCGAGCGGGGCGTACGGGTCACGCTGTACGAGCGGGAGGCGGGCCTCGGCGGGCGGCTGTCCGGCCGTCAGGTGCAGCTCGCCGACGGCTTCCGCGCAACGATGACGCGCGGCTTCCATGCCTTCTTCCGCCAGTACTACAACCTGCGGGGTCTGCTGCGCCGGGCCGACCCGGCGCTGGGCATGCTCACCGGGCTGCCCGACTACCCGCTGCGCCACAGCAGCGGCCTGCGCGACAGCTTCGCGCATGTGCCGCGTACCCCGCCGTGGAGCGCGCTCGGCTTCGCCCTGCTCAGCCCGACCTTCACCCTGCGCGAGATGGCCCGGATGAACCCGCGCGCCGCGCTGCCGCTGCTCGACGTCCGTACACCCGGCGTCTACGAGCGCCTGGACGGCGTCAGCGCGCGCGACTTCCTGGACCGCATCCGCTTCCCCGAAGCAGCGCACCACCTGGCGTTCGAGGTGTTCTCCCGCAGCTTCTTCGCCGATCCTGGGGAACTGTCCGCCGCCGAAATGGCGTTGATGTTCCACATCTATTTCCTCGGCTCCAGCGAAGGGCTGCTGTTCGACGTGCCCGACGAACCGTTCCCGCAGGCCCTGTGGGAGCCGCTGGGCCGCTACCTGACCGGCCACGGCGTCGCGGTGCACACCGGCTGCGCGGTGGAGACCGTCGAGCCCCGCCCGGACGGCGGCGTGACCGTACTGGGCTCCCACGGCGCGGCGCGCCACGACGCGGTGGTCCTCGCCCTCGACACCGCCGGACTGCGCGGCCTGGCCGCCGCCTCGCCCCGGCTGGGCGACCCGGACTGGCGCGAGCGGGTGCGGCGGCTGCGGACCGCGCCGCCGTTCCTCGTCTCCCGGCTCTGGCTCGACCGGCCGGTCGCCCCGGACCGGCCGGGCTTCCTCGGCACCAGCGGCTTCGGCGCGCTGGACAACGTCAGCGTGCTGGAGCGCTGGGAGGGAGAGGCGGCCCGCTGGGCGTCCCGCACCGGCGGCTCGGTGGTCGAACTGCACGCGTACGCGCTGCGTACGGACACCGACCGGCGGGCCCAGCAGGACCGGCTGCTGGACCAGCTGTCGCGCGTCTACCCCGAGACCCGTGGGGCGAAGGTGGTCGACGCGCAGCACGAATGGCGCGCCGACTGCCCGCTGTTCCCGGTGGGCGGCTACCAGGACCGCCCCACCGTCCGCACGCCCGACCCGGCGGTGATGGTGGCCGGCGATCTCGTACGTACGGACCTTCCGGTGGCCCTGATGGAACGCGCGGCCACCACGGGCTTCCTCGCCGCGAACGCGCTGCTGGCGCGGTGGGGCGTACGCGGCCAGACGCTGTGGACGGTGCCGGACCGGGGCCGGTCGGCGGTGCTGCGGGGGATGGCGCGGGTGGCGGGGGCCTGAGAGCCGGGCGCACCCGTTGCCGGGCAGGGGAGGGGCCCCGCCGCACCGCGACGGGGCCCCGGGGCCGAGCGGGAAATCACCACCACCCGTGGCCGCGCCCGCCGAAGGTGTCCCAGTGGTGCCCGTGGAACCCGAGCGTCAGCTCGGTGAAGTCCCCGGCCTCGACCAGCTCCGGCGCCTCGTATTCGACCGTCTCGTATGCTTCCTGGGTTTCCGGCATGGTGTGTCTCCTTCCCGCAGAAGTGCCGCGCGGCCGTCGGACACCACAGGTGCCCGGTGGGCTGCGCGGTGCGTCCGGAAACGATGCTGCCAGCGTCAACGCCTGCTTGCCGTTGCCCCTTACGGGTGACGCAGGGGCGCGTGGGATCACCTGGGGGTGACGGTCGGCGCCCGCGAGTCACCGGCGTGTGCGCCGCGCACGTTCACCCCGGGAACCTCCCCGCCCGCCGCAGCTCCCACCGCCGCTCCGCGTACGCCATGTCGTCGCGCCACAGCCGTCCCGCCGTGGCCCGCATCAAAGGGCGCAGCAGCGGGGCCGCCGCGCGGGCCACCGCGAAGCCCGGGCGGTCGCTGGCCGCGACGACCGCTTCGACGACGGCGGTGCGCGGTCGGCCGGACGCGTCGGTGCCGAGCGGGGTGGCGTGGGTCTCCACCACGCTGCCCGCGCCCTCGCCCTCGGTGATCCGCATGACCACGGTGCGCGGTCCCGGAGCGGTGAACTCCGCGCGTACGGGGACGACCAGACGTCCGGCGACCTTGAAGGACACGTCCACGGTGAACGCGTCCGAGGGGCCCGCCGGGCCGTCCGTCACGGTCAGGTCGACGAAGGAGTACGGGTGGAACCACGCGCCGTGCCACGGGTCGAGCCGGTTGGCGACCACGTCGTCCGGCTCGCAGTGCCCGACCCCGGTGTGGACGGCCGCGACGGCGGCGGCCGCGTGCGGGCGCTCCGGGACGCGGGGCCGGTCCAGCGGTTCCTCACCGCCCGCGTGGTCCAGGCGCACCCAGACCAGCACCCCGTCGTCGTACACCGGATACGGCTCCCACCCGGCGAACGGGCCGCCGTCCAGGGCGAGTCCGTGCCAGTGGCAGACGAGCGTGCCGCACCGCACCGGACTGTCCTTCAGCGGCGCCCCCAGGTGCGGGCAGGCCCCCGGACCGCCGCGCAGCCGCCCGTCGGCCGCGCGCCACAGCACCACCTCCGTACCGGCGACGGTCCGGCCCAGGGGGCGGTCCCGGCCGACCTGCCGGGAGGCGCCCACGGCGTACCAGTTGCCGGACGGCCGGGCCTTGGCGCGTTCCAGCGCGCCCGCGATCACACTGGGCGCGGCGTCCTGCCAGGTGGGCCGCTGGCGCTCCCAGGCCACGGGCCGCCGCCGCAGGCTGAGCGGGTACCGGCCGCGTCGGGGAGCGTCCATGGTGCTGCCTTCCGGTGCGACGGTTCTGGCATGGGTACGGGCCGCGGTCACCCGTACCAGCCCGTCGAGGGCCACGGTCGCGCGGACCGGACGGGACACGACGGCGCGGCGGTGCAGCACCGCGTAGCCGTCGGCCTCCACGGCGTCCAGGATGCCGCGGTAGAGGATGAACGCGGTGCGGATGCACGGCCGGGACGCCGGGGCGAGCATGGCGACGCCGGGCGCGGCCCGGCGGTAGACGCCGCGGGTGAGGTCGGCGGCAGCACGCAGCGCGGCGGTGATCCGCGCGTCCTCGCGGCCGGTCAGACGGCTCCACCGGAGCAGTTCGCGGTCCACGCCGTGCGCGGCCAGCAGGTCGCCGGGCAGGTAGACGCGGCCCCGGTCCAGGTCCTCGCCCACGTCCCGCAGGAAGTTGGTGAGCTGGAAGGCCGCACCGAGCGCGGCGGCGTGCGGCGCGGCCTCCTCGCGCGGCGTGACCGTGCCGAGCACGGGCAGCATCTGAAGGCCGATCACCTCGGCCGAGCCGTACATGTAGCCGCGCAGGTCCGCGTAGGTCGGGTAGTCGGTCACCACCAGGTCGGCGCGCATGGAGGCCATGAAGGCGGTGAAGTACGCCGGGTCGATGCCGTAGGCGGCGCTGGTGTGCGCCAGCGCCCGTACCACCGGCTCGTCGCCGCCGCCCCGCGCGAGACCGGCGTGCAGCTGTGCCTCCAGCGCGTGCAGGGCCGCCGCGCGCTCCTTCGGGGTGGCGTCGTCGTCCAGGCTGTCGACGATGTCGTCGGCCCAGCGGGCGAAGCCGTACAGGGCGTGCACGGCGGGCCGCCGGGCGACCGGCAGCAGCCGGGTGGCCAGGAAGTACGTCTTGCCGTGCCGGGCGTTGAGCCGGCGGCAGTGGGTGTAGGCGGCGCGCAGCGCGGGCTCGGTGATGCCCGCGGCGTCGAGTTCCCGGGCGGTCACGGTCTTGCCTCCGGCGTACGGGCGGGGCGGCGCGCGCCGAGGTCGGTGACCCGGGCGCGCCGTGCGGAGCCGCCGCCGGTCACCCGAGCGGCGGCCAGCTTCCCCGAGACCAGCACGGTCGGCACGCCGACGCCCGGCGTCGTGCCGCACCCGGCCAGCACGGCGTTCTCGGTGCCCCGTACGAGGTTGCGCGGGCGGAACGGACCGGTCTGCGCGAAGGTGTGCGCGGCGGAGAACGGGGTGCCGGCGCCGTGCCCCTGGCGGCTCCAGTCCGCCGGGGTGACCAGGCATTCCGCCTCGGCCGCCGCGTCCAGGCCGGTGAAGCCGCGCCGTTCGAGTTCGGCGAGCAGCGCGGTGCGGTAGCGGGGGCCGAGGTCGCGCCAGGTGTGCGCGCCGGGCCCGACGTCGGTGTTCGGGCAGGGCGCCAGGACGTAGTGCAGATGGCGGCCCGGCGGGGCCAGCGACGGGTCGGTGGCGGTCGGCCGGGTCAGCAGCAGCGAAGGGTCGCTCATCAGGGCCCCGGTCCGGGTGAGCTCGTGGAACGTACGGTGCCAGGCGGCGCCGAACGAGATGGTGTGGTGGCCCGGCTCCGACCAGGTCGCGGGCGTGCCCGCGTGCAGGACGACGGCCGAGGGGGAGCGGCGCAGCGGCAGCGGGCGGCACGGCCGGCGCCCGAGCAGGCGGTACGCCTCGGGCAGGTCGGCGGTGAGCACCACCGCGTCGCACGGCAGCCGCCCGGTGTCGGTGACGACGGCGGTGACCCGGCCGCCGGAACGTTCCAGCGCCCGTACCGTATGCCCGTACCGGAACTCCGCGCCCGCCTCGGCCGCCGCGTCGGCCATGGCCCGGGGCAGCGCGTGCATCCCGCCGCGCGGGAAGTACACCCCGGCCACCGTGTCCATGTACGCGATGACGGCGTACGCGGCGAGGGCACGGGCCGGCGGCACGCCCGCGTACAGCGACTGGAACGAGAAGACGCGGCGCACCCGCTCGTCCGTCAGAAACCGGCCGATCCGGGCGTCGAGGCGCCCGAAGCCGCCCAGGGCCGCGAGGCGCGCGAGGTCGGGGTGGAGCAGTTGCAGCGGCGAGTCGAAGTTGGCGTCGATGAAGCGCCGCATCTGGACCGCGTACAGCCGCCCGAGCCAGGCACGCAGCCGCCGGTAGCCCGCGGCTTCCCGGGCCCCCGCGAACCGTTCGATCTCGGCCTCCATGGCCGCCGCGTCGGTGTGCACGTCAAGTGCGCTGCCGTCGGCGAACCGCGCACGGTAGGCCGGGTGCAGCGCAACGAGCTCCAGCCGCCCGGCCATCGAGGCACCGACCGCCGCGAACGCCTCCTCGGCGAGGTCCGGCATGGTCAGTACGGTCGGGCCGGTGTCGATCCGGTAGCCGTTGTGTTCCAGGAGGCCGCACCGGCCGCCGGGTTGTGGGTCGCGTTCCACGACGGTCACCCGTCGTCCGGCTCCGAGCAGGTGCAGCGCGGCGGATAGTCCGGACAGGCCCGCGCCGATGACGACGACGTGGTCGGTGTGCCCGGATACGGTCTTCACCGTTCACCTCCCTGGGCCGCCGCCACCGGCGTCCGCGCGCCCGATGTGGCGCGCAGCAGATCGCGCAGGGAGCGGAAGGCGGACGGGTCGGCGCCGTGCAGGTCTGCCAGATGTGCCGTGCTCCGGTCGGCGAGGAGGGCGATCTTGTCCTCCAGCGCGGCCCGGGCCCCGGTCGAGACCAGCACCTCCCGTACGCGGTCCATGTCGGCGGCCGTCAGGTCCGGGGCGCCCAGTGCCGCGTCGAGGACGCCGAGCGCCGCGTGATCACCGGTGGCTTCCGCGCGGGCGCGGGCGACGGCGGTGAGGTAGGTCAGCTTGCCCTCCCGGATGTCGTCCCCCGACGGCTTGCCGGTCTCCGCCGGGTCGCCGAACACGCCCAGCAGGTCGTCGTGCAGCTGGAAGGCGAGGCCGGCGCAGCGGCCCGCCGCACGCAGGGCGCCGGTGGCCCGGTCGTCCGCGCCGGCCAGGGCGGCGCCCAGCAGCAGCGGCCGTTCGACCGAATAGCGGGCGCTCTTGAGACGGGCGGTGTGCAGCGCCCGGGCGGGGGAGTGGGACGCGGTGGCCTGGGCGTGCAGGTCCAGGTACTGGCCTGCCACCATCTCGGTCCGCATGGTGCGCCACAGCGCGTGGACCGCGGACCGGGCGTGGCCGGGGACGCGGGTGTCCAGCACGGTGTCGTCGGCCCAGGCCAGCGCGAGATCGCCGGCCAGGATCGCCGCGGACCGGCCGAACGCCGCGGCGGACCGGCCGCCGTCACCGGTCCCGGCGCGGTGCCCGTACTGCGTCCGTACCTCGGCGTGCAGAGCCGGGCCGCCCCGGCGCAGTTCGGCCCCGTCCATCACGTCGTCGTGCACGAGCGCGCAGGTCTGGAGGAGTTCGAGCGCTGCGGCCAGCCGCAGCGCCGCCCCGGCCGCTTCATCACCGCCCCCGCAGACCCGCAGCCCCCACCACACGAACCGCCCGCGCAGCCGCTTGCCGCCGCCCAGCGTGAAGCGGGCGACGCGTTCGGCGATATCGCGCGCGAACAGGGCGTCGGCCGCCGCGGCGTCCGCGAGCCGCTCGCCGAGCACCCCGTCGAGCATCCGCTCGACGGCGCCCGTGACATCGGCGTCCACGGCGCGGGCCTCGACCGCGCCGTGCGGAACCCCCGCCCGGATACGGCGCATCACACGTCCTTCCGTCGGACCGGTCGGTGGGCGCCGCCGCGGTCGGACGGGCCGGGCGCGCTTCCCGCACGGCCGGCGCCGTTCCCGCAGTTCACCACGGGGTCCCGCGTGCCGCCGGGACGCCACGTCCGGGTCTGGTCCCTTCGGGGGACACCGGTACGGGCAGGCCGGGCCCGCGGTACCGGTGCTGCGCAACACGTGGCCAACAGGCGCCCCTTCGGTCGGGTTCGGCGTCCGGCGGCGGGTACCCACCGCCGCCGGGGAAAACCCGCTGCCACCGACCGTTCGCGCACGGGGCACGAGGGAAGGCGGTGACCCGTCACATGTGAGGTTGTCCGGATATCGGCCATTGGTGGGACGGGATCCGGCCAATATCGCGTGCCGGGATGCCCGTCCGGCCGGGAACCGTCAGCCGCGGTGCTGCGCCAGGCCCAGCCGTACGAGGTGGGCGAGCGTCGGCGCCGGGTGCTTGGCCCGTATACGGCGCAGATACGTGCTGACCGTGTGGACGCTGATACCCAGCCGCCTGGCCGTCTGGTCGTACGTCAGACCGTCGGCGATGTACGACAGCACCTCCCGCTCCCGCGGGGACAGCACCGGTGACATGGTGTGCGCACTGTGATCCGACATCTCTTCTCCAAGGGGGTGACGGAGGAGCAGGGAAGGTCCGGCGGCCCGCGGACTTCAGGACGGTCGGTCCGGCGGCGCGGGCGGGGCGGCGCGAGGCCGTGGTACGGCCGCCGCCCGGTGGGGCCCGTACGGGCTCATCGGCTCGTCGTCAGGGGGAACGGCCCATGCGGGACCGGCCATGGTGCGCCCTCCCGCGCGTTGCGGAGCGGAACTGCCGACGGTGTCGCGCGAGGGTGGCACACCCCCCGTGACATGCGGATTGATCTAACCACGGACGCGGCAAAACGCAAGGAGTCCACCGGCCCGTCCGGCCGCCCCCTACACGCCGGGTAAAGCGCGGGTCAAGTCACCGGATGATGCGTCTCCAGGCGCCCCGCGAACCGGGCGACCGTATTGACGCCTCCGCCGTCGGCGCGGGGGCCGCAGGCCGGCACCGGGCGTTGAGGGGGACATCCAGAGTGGGGCACTTCCGGCTGCTCGTCGTCGGCAACGCCATCTCCGCGTACGGCAGTTACCTGAACATGGTGGCGCTGAACGTCTTCGTCTACCAGGTGACGGGCAGCGCGCTGACCGCCGGTCTGTTCATGGCCGTACGCCTGATCACCAGCGTCCTGTCCGGGTTCGTCAGCGGCCGCCTGGTATCGCGCCACGACCGCAAGCGGCTGATGGTGTGCGCGGACCTGACCCAGGCCACCGCGCTGGTACTGCTGCTGCTCGCACCCGACGGCGCGCGCGTGGCGCTGCTCTTCGCGCTGGCCGTGGGAACCGGCGCCTGCTCGACGCTCTCCCAGGTGGCGCTGCGCAGCAGCGTCCCCGAGATCGTCGGCGCCGACCTGCGGACCCGGGCCAACGGCCTGCTGGTGACCGGCCGGTCGCTGGCCATGATCGCCGGCTTCGCGTCGGCGGGCGTGGTCGTCGCGGAGTTCGGCTACACCGCAGCCTTCGCGCTGGACGCCGGCACCTTCGCGGTCTCCGCGACGATCCTGTTCCTGCTGCCCATCCGCACCCGGGCCGCCGCCGGGGACGGTACGGACGGGAGCACGGCGGCGGACGCCGCGGGCACCGGCCGCTGGGCTTCCCTCGCGCTCCTGAAAGCGGCACCCCTGCTGGCGGTGATGGTCGCGGTCCGCGCCGCCGACGGCCTCGGCTCCTCGTCGCACAACGTCGCGCTGCCCATCTACTCCAGCGCTCTGGACCCGTCGCATCCGGCCACCTTCGTCAGCCAGTTCTGGGCGACCTGGGCGATCGGCAACATCGTCGCACAGCAGGTCTGCTCCCGCCGCACCCGCAAGACCGGGTGGTCACCGGGGGAGCGTGCGTTCGCCCTCGGCTCCTGTGTGATGTCGGCGGCGTTCATCGTGGTCTTCAGCGGCCTGCCGGCCGTCCCCGCCGCGGTCGCCGCGCTCGTCGCCGGCATGGCCGACGGGTTCACGGAGATCGCGTACGTCTCCCGGCTCCAGGCCGCCCCCGACGAGCAGCGCGGCCGGCTCTTCGGCCTGTCCGCCTCGGCCGAGAACAGCGGCTTCGGTCTGGGCATGATCGTCAGCGCCGCGCTGCTGGAGCGCTACTCGCCGCTTCAGGTGGTCGGCGCGTTCCAGGGCCTGGCCATCGTGCTGTGCGTCGCCCTGCTCGTGGTGCTGTCCCGGGGACGCGCGCTGTTCCCGAAGGAACCACCGGCCCGGGAGAGCGGCGGCCCGGCGCCCGGCCGGGAAGTGACCGCCGCGGAGGGCGGCACCTCATGAACGCACCGGCCGGCTCGCAGGTCGCGGTCATCGGCATGGCCTTCCGCTTCCCGGGGGCCGACACCCCCGAGGAGTTCTGGCGGGCCGTCCGCGACGGGCGGGACTGCGTACGGCGGTTCACCGAAGCGGAACTGGAGGCCGCCGGCGTACCCGCCGAGAAGTACCGGGCGGACGACTTCGTCGGCGCCAGCGGCATCCTGCACGACATCGCCGGGTTCGACGCCCCGTTCTTCGGCATGAGCGGACGGGAGGCGCAGCTCACCGACCCGCAGCACCGGATGTTCCTGGAGTGCGCCTACCACGCCCTGGAGGACTCCGGCTGTCCGCGAGAGCGCGACGGGCTGCGCACCGGTGTCTTCGCCACCACCGGATACCACCTGTACACGATGGAGAACTATCTCCTGAACAACGTCCTGAAGAGCCCCATCGGCGACGACTGGCTCTCCCGGATGCAGGTCATGGTCGGCAACTACACCGACTTCACCGCCACCCGTGTGTCCTTCCGCCTCGACCTCACCGGCCCCGCCGTCAGCGTCCAGACCGGCTGCTCCAGCTCGCTGGCCGCGCTCCAGCTGGCCGCGCAGTCGGTGGTCACCGGCGACAGCGACATCGCGCTGGCGGGCGCCACGGCCGTCCACGTACCGCAGGTGCTGGGCTACGAGTACGTCAAGGGTTCCATCCTCTCCAAGAGCGGCCGCCTGCGCGCCTTCGACGCCGGGGCGGACGGCACGGTGGGCGGCACCGGTGTCGCCGCCGTCGTCCTCAAGCGCCTGGACCGGGCGGTGGCCGACGGCGACACGATCCACGGCGTCATCCGCGGCTGGGGCATCACCAACGACGGCGCGTCCAAACAGGCGTACACCGCACCGAGCGCGGCGGGCCAGCGCGCCGCCATCCGCCGCGCGCTGGAGCACGCGGGCATCGGCGCGGACACCGTCGGCTACCTCGAAACCCACGGTACGGGCACGCTCAAGGGCGACCCGATCGAATTCGAGGGCGCCGTTTCCGCGTACCGCGCCGACACCGACCGCACCGGCTACTGCGCCCTCGGCTCGGTCAAGGCCAACATCGGCCACCTCGACGTGGCGTCGGGACTGGCGAGCTTCATCAAGACGCTGCTCGTCCTCAAGCACGGCGTCATCCCGCCGATGGCCAACTTCAGCGAGCCGAACCCCGCGCTCGACCTCGACAGCAGCCCCTTCTACATCCCCGAGGCCGCCCGCCCCTGGCCGCAGGGCGACACACCGCGCCGGGCGGGCGTCACGTCGCTGGGTGTCGGCGGCACCAACGTCCACGTCATCGTGGAACAGGCCCCCGAACCCGCGCCCCGCTCCGCCACAGTGGCCCCTCCGGGCATTGTGGTCCTGTCCGGCCAGTCGGAGACCGCCCGTACAGCCAATGCAGAGGCTCTGCGCGACCACTTGACGCGCCATCCCGACATGGACCTCGCCGACCTGGTGACCACCGCCGCGGGACGCATCCACCACCGGCACCGCCTGGCGGTCCGCGGCACGGACCCGGCGAGCCTCGCCGCGGCCCTGGACAGCTGGCTCGCGGGCACCGGCGCCCCGGCCGGGCCCGCCGCCGTAACGACCGGCGAAGCCCCTCGGGAAGCGCGCGCGGGCATCGCCTTCCAATTCACCGGCCAGGGCAGCCCGTACCCCGGCATGGCACAGCCGCTGTACGAGCGCTTCACCGTCGTACGCGACCTGCTCGACGTCTGCGAGCGCCACCACCAGCGGTTGTACGGCAGTTCCCTGCTCGACGTGCTCCTTGATCCCACCGCCGACCGCACCACCACCGAAAACACCCGCATCGCCCAACCGGCCCTCTTCGCCCTGCAATACGCGCTCACCGGACTCTGGCGCCAGGCGGGCGTCGTGCCGGACGCCGTCGCCGGACACAGCGTCGGCGAGTACGCGGCCCTCTGCGCGGCGGGCGCACTGTCCGTCGAGGACGGCCTGCGGCTCACCGCGGAACGCGGCCGCCTGATGCAGGAGCACTGCGCCCCCGGCGCGATGGCCGCGGTGTCCGCGGACCTGCGGACCGCCGAGAGCCTGGCCACGGAGATCACCGGCCTCGAACTCGCCGTCGTCAACGGAGAACAGCGGCACGTGCTCGCCGGCCCCGTCACGGCTGTGGACCGGCTGCTGGCCCTCCTGGAGGAGCGCGGCGTCCCCGGGCAGCGGCTGCCGGTGACGCGCGCCTTCCACACCGCGCTGATGGACCCGGTCCTGGACAAGTTCCGGGAACTGCTCGACAGCGTCACTCTCCGGCCCGTCACGACCGGCTTCGTCAGCGGCCTCGACGGGCGTCTGCACGAACCCGGCTGGGTGCCGGACGCCGACTACTTCGTACGGCAGACACGCGAGCCGGTGCGGTACGACGCGGTACTGCGCACGCTCGGCGACGCCGGCCCCGCGGCACTGGTCGAACTCGGCCCCCACACCACGCTCAGCGGCCTCGCCCGTACCGCCCTGCCCACCGTACGGGCGGTGCCGACGCTGCGCCGCGGCGCCGGGACCGGACCCTTCTGGGACGCGGTGGCGCAGCTGCACTGCACGGGCGCGGACCTGGCCTGGCCGGTCCTGCTGGCCGGAACCGGCGGCCGCAGAACCGCACTGCCCGGCTACCGCTTCCAGCACACCGACCACTGGACGGGACCCGAGCTCACCGTCGTCCCGGCCGGTCGACCCCCGCGAGAACCATCGAGAGAAGAGGAAGACGTGGCACAGGACGAGGCAGTGTTCGGGCGGGTGCTCGCGCACGTCATCGAGTTGGTGGCCAAGCACCTCGGGCACGACGCGGCCGCGGTCACCGGGGACACCTCCTTCTTCGACCTCGGTGCGGACTCCCTGCAAATGATCAGCGTGCTGCGCGAGCTGGAGCAGGAACACCGGGTCAAGGTCGCGATGCGGGAACTGTTCGAGGAGGCGAGCACTCCGGGGCAGCTGGCGGAGCTGATCGTGGGGCGGATGGTGGGGGGATCGGGTGGTTCGGGGGTGCCGGGCGCTTCGGGCGGGTCGGGTGCTTCGGCAGGGTCGGGCGAGACCGTCGCCGAGGAGCCCGTACGGTACGAGCCGCCGGTCGCCGAGGAGCCCGTACGGTACGAACCGCCGGTCGCCGAGGAGCCCGTACGATACGAACCGCCCGTCGCCGCGGCGCCTGCCGAGCCCGTACGCGCTCAGGAGCCCGCGCCCGCCGTGCCGTCCGGCCCGGAACACCCGGTGACGCGCGCCGAGCTGACCGACCTCGTCCGTCAGGTGCAGCAGCTCTCCCAGATTCAGCTCCAGATGATGTCCCAGATCCACCAGCTCTCCCAGCTGCTGACCGCGCAGGCGACGAGCGCCCTGACCGGCGGCGGCGTGGCCAACGGAAAGGCGGGCGGGCAGTGACCGGCCTGAGCGCCGCGGGCGCGGCGGTGGACCAGGACCTGGCCGCCATGGCCGACCTCTCCCGGCAGATCGCGCAGCGGATCGAGGCGGCGGCCGGGGCCGGGAACACGGAGCAGCCGGCCGAGCGGGAGGAACCGGCCGCCGAGCGGCGGCAGCGCGTGCACGGTCCCCGGGTGACCGTCTCCCGGGCCTCCGGCATGGTGGGCGGCTCCGCTTCCGAGGCCCAGCAGGCCCACCTCGACGACCTGGTACGCCGCTACACGGCCAAGACCGCGACCTCCAAGGAGATCGCCCAGCGCTACCGCCGGGTACTGGCGGACAGCCGCGCCGTCGTCGGCTTCCGCAGCAAGACCAAGGAGATGCTGTACCCGATCGCCGGACGCCGGGCCAGCGGCTCCTGGCTGGAGGACGTCGACGGCAACCGCTATGTCGACATCACCATGGGCTTCGGCGTCCTCCTCTTCGGCCACGAACCCGAGTTCGTGAGCGAGGCGGTCCGCGAGCACCTCTCCCGCGGCATCCAGCTCGGCCCGCGCAACGTCGAGACCGGCGAGGCCGCCGAACTGCTGGCGGAGCTGACCGGCATGCAGCGGGTGGCGTTCGCCAACTCCGGTACGGAGGCGAACTCCGCCGCGATCCGGCTCGCCCGCGCCGCCACCGGCCGCAGCCGTATCGTCACCTTCCACGGCGCCTACCACGGCCACGCCGACAACGTCCTGGGCCGCTCCGCCGGCACCGGCGCCGACCGCACCACCGTCCCGGTCTCCACCGGCATCCCGCACAACAGCGTCGCCGACCTGCTGGTGCTCGACTATGGCAGCCCCGCGAGCCTGGAGGCCATCGCCGCGCACGCGGACGACATCGCCGCGGTCATCATCGAGCCCGTACAGAGCCGCCACCCGTCGCTGCAGCCCGTCGAGTTCGTACGGCAGCTGCGCGAGCTGACCCGCCGCCACGGCATCGTGCTCATGTTCGACGAGATGCTGACGGGCTTCCGCCCGGCGCCGCGCGGCGCCCAGGAGCTGTACGGCGTCACCCCCGACCTCGCGACCTACGGCAAGCTGCTCGGCGGCGGCTTCCCGATCGGCGCCATCGCGGGCCGCGCCGACATCATGGACGGAGTGGACGGCGGCTTCTGGCAGTACGGGGACGCCAGTTACCCGCCCGCCGACACCACGTTCTTCGGCGGCACCTACATCCAGCATCCGGTGTCGATGGTCGCCGCCCGCGCGGTACTGACCCACCTCAAGGAGCACAGCCCCCGGCTCCAGGAACGGCTGAACGCCCGCACCGGCGAACTCGCGGGCTCGCTGAACCGCTTCCTTGAGGACGAGGAATTCCCGCTGCGGGTGAGCCACTTCGGCTCCCAGTTCCGCTTCGAGCACCGCGCGGACATGGAGCTGCTGTACCACCACCTCATGCTGCGCGGAGTGCACGTCTGGGAATGGCGCAACTTCTTCCTGTCGACCGCCCACTCCGACGGCGACATCGAATTCATCGCCGACGCGGTGCGCGGCTCGCTGCGGGAACTGCGCGGGGCGGGCTTCTTCCCTGGCGGGCCGAAGCCGGTGCCGGTTGCTCCGAAGCAGGTGCCGGCGGCTCCGAAGCCGGTTCAGGCTGCTCCGATGCCGGCGCAGGCCACCGCTCCCGCTCCGGCGCCCCGGCCCGAGAAGCGCGTGGTGGACGCGGCCCCCGGCGTGGCCTGGAACGCGGCCGCCGCCCGTAAGGCCGCCGTCCCCTCCGTACGCGCCCGCCGCACCCCCGACTTCAGTATCTATTTCTTCGGCGACTACCCCCAGGACTCCCAGGACGACGCCGGACCGACCACCGGCCAGGGCAAGTACGACCACATCCTGGAGACCGCCCGCTTCGCCGACCAGCACGGATTCCACGCGCTCTGGATGCCGGAACGGCACTTCCACTCCTTCGGCGGGCTGTTCCCCAACCCTGTCGTGCTCGTCGCCGCCCTCGCCCGCGAGACCCGGCGCATCCGCCTCAACGCGGGCTCCGTCGTGCTGCCCCTGCACGACCCGGTCCGGGTCGCGGAGGAGTGGTCGATGGCCGACAACCTCTCCGGCGGCCGCGTCGGCATCGGCTGCGCAAGCGGCTGGCACGCCAACGACTTCGTCTTCTTCCCCGAGCGCTTCGGGCGGCACAAGGAGATGATGTACGACCAGGTGGCGCAGGTCCGCCGGCTCTGGCGCGGCGAGGCCGTGCGGCGTGCCGGCGGCGACGGCGAGACCGAGGTCCGCCTGTTCCCGCGCCCCGTCCAGGACGCCCCGCCCCTGTACACGGCGGTCGTCGGCAACCCCGCCTCGTACGCGGCAGCCGCCCGGCACGACGTCGGCGTGGTCACCAACCTGATGACCCAGAGCGTCGAGCAGCTCGCCGAGAACATCGCCCTGTACCGCCGCATCCGCGCCGAACACGGCCTCGACCCGGACGCCGGACGGGTGGCCGTCCTGCTGCACACCTACCTCGCCGCCGACCACCGTACCGCGCGCACCGAGGCGTACGAGCCGCTGGCGCGCTACATGCGCGCCTCGCTCTCCCTGTTCGGCAACGTCGCCAACAGCCTCGGCCACAACGTCGACCTGGCCGCGCTCAGCGAGGACGACCTCGACGTGCTCTTCCACCGCGCCTACGACCGCTACTGCGACCAGCGGGCGCTCATCGGCACGGCCGACACCGTCGCCCCGGTGGTGGACGCGGTCGGCGCGGCGGGCGCCGACGAGATCGTCTCGCTGGTCGACTTCGGCGTGGCCCCCGACGCGCTGCGCACCGGCCTCACCCACATCGACACGCTGCGCCGCCGGTACCACGAGCCGCGCGCGGATGTCCGTACGATGCCCCGGCCGTCCGCCTGCCAGACCGCGCCGCCCGCCCGTACGACGGCCGAGGCACCGGTCGCTCCCACCCGTACGGCGGCCGAGGAGCCCGTACACGAAATCGCCGCCCCGCTCTCGCCCGGACAGCAGCGCATCTGGTTCCTCGAACGGATGCTGCCGGGCCGCACCGCCTACAACGAGACCAAGGCCATCCGCCTCGACGGCCCGCTCGACATCCCCGCGCTGCGCACCGCGCTGCGCGAGCTGGTGGCGCGGCACGAGGGGCTGCGGACCGTCTTCCGCGAGATCGACGACGAGCCCTGCCAGCTCGTCCTGCCCCCTTCCGCACCGGACTTCGCGGTGCTCGACCGTACGGACGCGGGCCCGGCCGGTGAGGACGCCGCGATCCGTGCCGTCCTGGAGGCGGAGAGCGCCCGGCGCTTCGACCTCGTGGACGGGCCGCTGTTCGTCACCCGGCTGATCAAGCTGGGGGAGGAGCGGCATGTCCTGGTCTTCTCCCTGCACCACATCGTCGTGGACGCGGCCTCCGCCACCGTCCTGGCCCGCGACCTGTCCGCCCTCTACCGGGCCGCGCACGACGGCTCCGACTCGGGCCTCCCCACGCTCACCAGCACGTACGCGGACCATGCCCGCGCCCAG
Organism: Streptomyces sp. NRRL F-5755; assembly: GCF_001279365.1. Classification (NCBI taxonomy): domain Bacteria; kingdom Bacillati; phylum Actinomycetota; class Actinomycetes; order Kitasatosporales; family Streptomycetaceae; genus Streptomyces; species Streptomyces sp. NRRL F-5755. The sequence continues at coordinate 32,692 of NZ_LGCW01000264.1, forward strand.
TTGAGCACGTCGGCCGATTCCCGCGGTGCCGCCGGCCTGAAGTACTGGCTCGGCACGCTCGGCGGCGAACTGCCGGTCCTGGAGCTGCCCTGCGACCGCCCGCGCCCCGCGGCCATGACGTCCAACGGCCGCGCCGTCTTCCACCGGCTGGACCCCGAACTGTCCGCCCGGCTGCGGGACCTGAGCAGGCAGCGGCGCGGCACCCTCTTCATGACGCTGCTGGCCGGCTTCACCGCGATGCTCCACCGGGTCACCGGACAGCGGGACATCGTCGTCGGCACCCCGATATCGGACCGCCCGCAGGGCACCGAGGACCTGCTCGGATTCTTCGTCAACACCCTCGCGCTCCGCTTCGACCTGTCCGGCGACCCGGACTTCGGCGCGTTCCTCGACCGGGTGCGGGGCGTCGCCCTGGACGCGTACGACCACGCGGATGTGCCCTTCGAGACGGTGGTGCGGGAGCTGGCCCCGGCGCGTACCACCGACCGCACGCCGGTCTTCCAGGTGCTCGCCGAGTTCGAGAGCAGCGACCCGTTCCGCTTCGACCTGCCGGGCGTCCGCGCCACCGTGATCGACGCCGGTCCGGACAAGGCCCTCACCGACCTCGCCGTGTACTTCACGGACCAGCCCGAAGGCATCCGCTGCCACCTGGAGTACAACACCGACCTCTTCGACGCGGACACCGTGGACGGCTTCTTCCGTACCTTCCGCGATCTGCTCGAAGCCGCCGCACGGGACCCCAGGACGCCGCTGTCCCGCCTCGGCGTCACGGAGACGCGGCGCGCCGAGAGCCCCGCCGGGACGACCGCGCCCGCCGTCGAGCCGGTGCCCGCCGAATGGCAGCACGGCCTGCTCCGCCCGGTGACCCGCGCCACCGTCCATGAACTCATCGCCCGGCGCGCAGCGGACGCCCCGTACCGCACCGCCGTCCGCTGCGGCGATGACCTCCTCAGCTACCGCGACCTGGACACCCGGGCCGAACGGCTGGCCGCGGTCATCGGGGAGCGCTGCGCCCCCGCACCGGCGGGCAGCGGTACGGACGAGGTGGTGGCCCTGTGGCTGCCCCGCTCCGCCGACCTCGTCGTGGCCATGCTCGCGGTACTGAAGTCCGGCCGGGCGTACGTGCCGCTGGACCCGTCACTGGGCCGGGCCCGCGCCGCCACGGTGATCGCGGAATGCGGAGCCCGCGTCCTGCTCAGTACCGGTGCCGCGGCCGACGCACTCGATCTGCCCGCCGGGGTGACCGTCATCGACGTCACCGACCGCCCCGGCCCTGGCCGGACTGTCGGCCGTGTCGCCGATGGCACTGCTGCCACCGGTCCCGAGTCCCTGTGCTACGTCATCTACACCTCCGGCAGCACGGGCACCCCCAAGGGCGTCGCGGTACCGCACCGCAGCGTCGTCGACCTCTGCCAGTGGCACCACAAACGCTTCGCCTTCACCTCGGCCGACCGCAGCGCGCTGGTGTGCAGCCAGAGCTTCGACGCGTCGGTCCTGGAGATCTGGCCCGCGCTGACCGCGGGGGCCTCGGTCGTCATCGCCGACGACACGGTCCGCACGGACCCGCTCACGCTCGCCCGCTGGTACGCGCGGGAGCGGGTGACCTTCTCGATCCTGCCCACGGCCCTCGGGGAGGCCCTGCTCTCCCTGCCGCCCGCCGAACAGCCGCCGCTGCGCCACCTGCTGCTGGGCGGTGACGTGCTGCGCACCCGGCCGCATCCGGACGTGGCGTACGAAACGGTCAACGTGTACGGGCCGACCGAGACCACCGTGCTCTGCACCACCGAGACCGTCGGCCCGCGGACGCCGGAGACCGGCACCGCCGCCATCCCGATCGGCCGCCCGGCCGACAACGTACGCCTGCGGGTTCTCGACGCGTCGGGCGCGCCGGTGCCGCAGGGCGCGGTGGGGGAGCTGTACGTCGGCGGGCCGGGCGTGGCGCGCGGCTATCTGGGCGCGCCCGAGCTGACGGAGGAACGGTTCGGCGGGGATCCTTGCGGCGCGGAAACGGGGGCGGGCGGCGGCGGTTCGGCCGCCACCGTGTACTACCGCACCGGTGACCTCGTGCGCTGGACCGAGGACGGCGCGCTGGAGTTCCGCGGGCGCCTCGACGACCAGGTGAAGATCCGCGGCTACCGGGTCGAGCCGGAGGAGACCGCCCGCGCGCTCAACGCCCTCGACGGCGTGCGCGAGGCCGCCGTACTGGCACGCCGCACCAGCCGGGGCGAGGCGTACCTCGCGGCCTACGCCGTACCGGCCGAGCGGATCGCCGAGGACACCACCACCGCGGCCGGCCGCCAGGCGTACGCCGACCGGCTGGCCCGCGACCTCGCCTCCCGGCTGCCGGAATACCTCGTACCGCGGTCCTGGGCGGTGCTTGGCGCGCTGCCGCTCGCGGGCAACGGGAAGCTGGAGCGTGCGGCGTTGCCGGACCCTGAGATCGTTACGGGTGCGCGGCCGTCGGTTGTGCGGGCGTCGGCCGAGCGGTCCGGGGCCGGTACCAGTGCGGAGGTCGGCCTCCGCTCCCAGTTGGAGGGCCGTCTCCGGTCCCTCTGGGCCGACGAGTTCGACCTCACGGCCGACGCCATCGGCCCGGAGACGTCCTTCTTCGACCTGGGCGGCCACTCGATTGCCGCGATCCGGCTGGTCAACCGGGCCCGGGAGGTGTTCGGCCAGGAGTACCCGATGGTGCGCTTCTATCAGGAGCCGACCGTACGGGCCATGGCGGCCTACCTGGCGGGGGAGTCCACGGACGCCGGAGACAGCGGGGACACCGGGGAGCCGGCCCGCGCCGCGGACACCGCCTCCGAAGTGGTCGGCCGGGCCCCGGCCACGTTCCAGCAGCGGAACTTCATCGAGCAGCACCACCGCCACGCGCTGCCGCAGGTCTTCAACGTCGCCCTGCGCATCACCCTGACCGGTGACCTGGTCATACCGGCGCTGCGTACCGCCCTCACCCAGCTCTGCGCCCGCCACGAGTCGCTGCGCACGCGGTTCGTGAAGGACGGCGAGGAGTGGTGGCAGGAGATCCTCCGGCCGCGACCGGTCGACCTCCCGGTCGAGGACCTGACCGGCCCGGGCGACGCCGCGGACGGGGCCGTGAAGGAAGCCGCCGAGGCCGAGGTCAAGCGGATCAGCGCGGAAGTTGCCGAGACCCGCTTCGACCTCACCGAAGGCGTGGCGCCCAAGCTCCGCCTGCTGCGCACCGGCCCGTCGACCTGGGTCCTGCTTTTCCTCCTGCACCACTCCACCTGCGACGGCTGGGCCGTCAGCATCCTGCTCAGCGATTTCGCGGCCCTCTACGGAGCCGCGGTGACCGGCGATCCCCACACCCTGGCCAGTACGGTGCCGCAGCCGACCGAGTACGCGCGCTGGCAGCGGGAGACCATCGGGGACAAGGCCGACCAGCGCGTCCTGAAGTACTGGGCCCGCGAACTGGAAGGGGCGTCCTTTCCGCACGGCCTGCCCCTGGACCGGCCGCGCCCGGAAAGCCTGAGCGGACAGGGGCGCGTCGTCCTGTTCCACGTGGGCGCCGACGTACGTGCCGACGTGGAACGGCTGGCCAGGAAGTGCGGCACGACCCCCTACGCGGTCACCATCGCGGCTCTGGGGCGGCTGGCAGGCAAGCTGTCCGGCAAGCCGGAAACGGTCCTCTTAGTGTCCTACGCCAACCGTGAACGCCGTGCCTTCGAGTCGCTGATGGCCTGCACGGTCGCGGGCTTCCCGCTGCGCGTACGGACCGCGGCCGAGGAGACCTTCACCGGGCTGGTCCGCCGGGTCACGCTCACCACCACCGAGGCCATCGACCATGTCATGCCGCTGCGCAGGCTGGCCAAGGCGCTGCGCGAGGACCTGGGGGTCGAGATACCGGACCGGGTGCCGCTCGGGTTCCAGTACCAGAACTCCCTGGAGACGGACATCGAACTGCCCGGCGTGACCGCCGCCGTCGAGGACCTGGCCGTCCCGGCCTCCCGGTCGGAGTTCAACCTCGGCCTCGTCCCGGCGGGCGACGCGCTGGCCGGATACGTCGAGTACTCGACCGACCTGTGGGACCACGCCACGATCGAGGGCTGGGCCGCCGACTATGTGTCCCTGCTGGCCGAGGAGGTACGGGCCGCCCTGGCCGAATGAGCCGAGTGACCCGCCCGCGCCGGGACGGTACCGATCCGACGGGACGGTGCCGTCCCGTCGTACCGGTACCGTCCCCGCGTACCGGTGTGCGCCGCCCCGCGTACGCCGGTGGGAGTCATGGTCGGCACCGGGCTGGACGTTCCGCCGCGGCTCGGCAATAGTATGGGCGGGACATCCACCGAATCGTCCCCGCCCCCGGCGATTACCTCCGCCGGTGCGCCCGGCGGGAACGGCGCCGCCCCTGCGGCGGCGGGTGCATGCGAAATTGCGGGCAGTTGTGGAATTGGGGTTTGGGGCACTGTGATGGTTTCGGGCAAGGTCATCAGGTTCGACGAGGTACGCGGCTACGGATTCGTCGTTCCCGACCACGGCGGAGAAGACGTCTTCGTGCACGTCAACGACCTCGAATTCGACAAGGGACTGATGGCTCCCGGCGTCAAGGTCGAATTCCTGGTGGACGAGGGCGACCGAGGGCCCAAGGCGTCCAACGTACGGTTCCTGGAAGGCGCCCCCGGCCGCTCCGGCGGCTCGCACCGCTCCCAGAACCCGCTTTCCGACGGGCCTTTCGAGGACGGCGTGCTCTGCGACACGCTCTCCGCACAGGAGTTTCTCGACGAGGTGACCGAACTCCTCGTGACGGGCGTTCCGAGCATGACCGGCGAGCAGATCCTCCAGGCCCGCCAGCGCCTCCTCAAGCAGGCCCAGTCGCACGAGTGGGTCGACGCGTAAAGCCGCCGCTTCCGCGGCCGGCCGGGTACGCAGCACATTCCGTTTCCGGAATAACCGGTCGGATGATGCCTGCGGACCCGCTGTCCGCGTAAAAACGCGATGGAATAAGGCAATCGCTGTTATCCCCGGCGGGCGGCGGCCGCGCGCCCTTACGAGGCGACCCGCAGCACGAGCTTCCCCCGAGTACGGCCCTCTTCGCCCCGCCGGTGCGCCTCACCGGCCTCGGCCAGCGGCAGTACGTCCTCGACCTCGACCGACACCGCCCCTTGGTCGATGAGGTCACCGATACGGGTGAGCGCCGCGCCGTCCGGCTCCACCAGGAAGCCGCTCGCCCGCAGCCCCTGGGCGCGGGCCTTCTCCATGAGGCCGGGCGAGGCACCGGAGGGGACGGCGATGAGCGTGCCGCCGCGCCGCAGCGTCCGCAGGGAACGCGTGCTGGTCTCCTCATGCTCGTCGCCCACCAGGTCGATGACGACATCGACGTCCCGTACCGCCTCCTCGAAACGCTCCTTGGTGTAGTCGACCAGCTCGTCCGCGCCGAGCGAGCGCAGCCAGTCGTGCTTCGCCGTCCGGGCCGTACCGATGACCTGCGCGCCCAGATGCTTGGCGAACTGCACCGCGAAGTGCCCGACACCGCCCGCAGCCGCATGGATCAGCACCCGCTGCCCCGCCTCGACGCGCGCCGCGTCCACCAGGGACTGCCAGGCCGTGAGCGCGGCCAGCGGTACGCCGGCCGCGTGGTCGTGGTCGAGCGCGGCGGGCTTGCGGGCGAACTGCCGCGAAGGCGCGGTCACGTACTCGCCGTACGCGCCGGCCTGCCGCGGGAACCACGGCATCCCGTACACCTCGTCGCCCACCCCGACCGTGTGCACACCGAAGCCGACCTCCTCCACGACGCCGCTGACGTCCCAGCCCACACGGAACGGCGGATCCCCGAGGACCTGCGCCATGCCGCCGCCCTGCCGGGTCTTCCAGTCGACCGGGTTCACCCCGGCGGAGTGCACCCGGACGAGCACCTCGGTGGGCAGCGGCGCGGGCCGGGGCACCTGGGTGAGGTACAGCACCTCGGGGCCGCCGAGCGAGTCCTGCGTGATCGTGCGCATGGTCGGTTCGTTGCTCATACCGTGTCTCCTGAGGGGCGCGGGGCGCGCGTACGGCCCGGTCGTTGATCATCCACGTACGGAGAACCGGTGTATCCGCCGACGGGCGCCGCGACACCTCCGGCGCGGCAGACTCCGCCGCTCGGCGGCGTTCCGGCACGCGAACCAGGGCACGAAGAACTGGGTCACCGGGCCGACCGCCAACGCGTACAGCACGGTCCCGGCCCCCACGCTCCCGCCGAGCCCCCATCCCACGGCCAGCACGGCGACCTCGATCAGCGTACGGACGGCCCGGAGCGAGCGCCCGGTCGCGGCAGCCGCTCCGGTCATCAGGCCGTCCCGGGGGCCGGGACCGAAACGCGCGCCCACGTAGACGGCGACGGCCAGGCCGTTGAGGAGGACACCGCCGCCGAGCAGCCCGATCCGCGCGGGCAGCCCGAAGTACTCGGGCAGGAGCCGAAGGCCGAGGTCGGACGAGCACGCCAGCACGACGACATTGGCGAAGGTGCCGAACGTCGGCCGCTGCCGGAGCGGAATCCACAGCAACAGCACGAGGACGCCCACGACGGCACTGATCATGCCGAAGCTCAGCGGCGTGCGGCGGGCCAGCCCGTCGTACAGCACGCTCCAGGGATTGACGCCCAGCGAGGCCCGCACCATGAGCGAAAGGCTGAACCCGTAGAGGGCGAGGCCGATGAACAGCTGGGGCAGTCGCCACAGGGGGCGCTCGGTGAGGGGGAGGTAGGTGAGCGGCGGCAGCCGGGAGGAAGGCCCCGGCGGGCCGGTCCGCGATTCGGCGGGCAGGGGCGCCCGGTTTCCGACGGGCCCGTTCTCGTAACCGCGCCGCTCCGCGCACTCGTACAGGACCTCTTCCGTGTGTCCCTGCCGCATGGGCCGACCGCCTCCACTCGTCCGTTGCTCGCCGGTGCGCTGGTACGCCTGCGAGGCCATTGGGGTGACTCTGTACAGTGATTGGCCTGGAGAACATGGCCAATTCGCGGGGAGTGGTACGGCGCGAGCCGGCTGACACCAGAGGGACGGCGTGGTCCGGGACGGCCAGGGGAGTGGCATGGCGCATACGAATCGGACTCAGCCCGCGCACGGGGGCGGGCGCACGGACCGAACCCTGGGAAGCCGGCAACTGGCCGCGCTGCTGCCCGATCCGGCGGAGGCCCGCCCTGCCTATCGCCACCTGGCCCAGGCGATCAGCACGCTGATCCTGGACGGACGCATCGCCCTGCACGTCCGACTCCCCGCCGAACGGGAGCTGGCCACGGCCCTGAACACCAGCCGCGCCACCGTCACCGCCGTCTACGACCTGCTGCGCGAGAGCGGTTACGCGCACAGCCGCCAGGGCTCCGGCACCTGGACCGCCCTCCCCGAAGGGCGGGCGCCCCGGGGCGTCGCGCGGCTCCTCGGCCCGCACGACACCGCGATCGACCTGGCCAGGGCCGCTCCCAACCTGCCCCGGCAGACGCTCACCGACGCCCTCGCCCGGGTCTCCCCGCAACTGGCCGAACACGTCGACACCCCCGGCTACCACCCCTACGGCCTGCCGGAACTGCGCGCCGCCATCGCCGAACGCTTCACCCGGCGGGGCCTGGCCACCGTGCCCGAACAGATCCTGGTGACTTCCGGGGCGCAGCACGCGCTCACCCTCGTCCTCGGACTGCTGGCCCGGCCCGGCGACCGGATCATGGTCGAGAACCCGTCCTACCCGAACGCCCTGGAGGCCATCCGGCGCGCCCGGCTGCGCACCGTGCCGGTCCCCGTGACCGACACCGGCTGGGACACCGGGACCATCGAGGCGACCCTGCGCCACGCGGCGCCCCGGCTGGCCTACCTGATCCCCGACTTCCACAACCCCACCGGCTGCCTGATGCCCGAGCGGCAGCGCGCCCGCACCCTGCGCGCCGCGCAACGCTCCGGCACCTGGCTGGTCATCGACGAGACCCTGACCGAACTCGCCCTCGACGTACCCGCCCCGCCGCCCTTCGCCTGCCACGCCGCGCCGGGCGGCACCGGCCAGGTCATCGTCACCGGCTCGATGAGCAAGACCCACTGGGCGGGCCTGCGCATCGGCTGGCTGCGCGCCCCGGCCCGGCTCGTCACCGAACTCGCCGGTCAGCGGGTTGCCACCGACATGGGCGGCTCGGTCCTGGACCAGCTCCTGGCCCTCGACCTGCTGGACCGCTCCGAGGAACTGCTGCCCCAGCGCCTGGAACAGTCGCGCCGTCAGCGCGCCGCCCTGACCTCCGCCTTGGCCGAACACCTCCCGCAATGGACCTGGCACCTGCCGCCCGGCGGCCTGTCCCTCTGGGTGGACCTGGGCGAGCCTGTCGCCGCCGCGCTGGCCGAGCGGGCGCTCGACTACGGCGTACGGATCGAAGGGGGCGCCTACTTCGCCACCGACCCGGGCATCTTCGAGCAGCGCCTCCGCATCCCCTACACGACCCCGCCCGAGACCCTTCGCGAGGCCGTACACCGCATGGCCGCCACCCTCGCCGACGGCCTGACCTCCTCGTTCACGAACCGCCGCCCGCACTGGATCGCCTGAGAGCGGTGCTGGGCGGCCCCTTTCGCGCCGTATCGACTTTTGACTTGCCCGACAGGAAAGTCTGCGCTAACTTTCCTGGTGGGAAAGTCGGCGGTGCGGGGTTGGCTGCCGAGGCATTCCGATTCGGCACGTCAACGTCTTGGGGAGGCGATGGGCATGAGCGCACCGGTCGACGCCGAACGCGCTTGGGCGGATCTGCAACGGATCCGCGTCCCGCAGGAGCGGGTCTACGACGAACTGGAGCGCTGCTCCGGGAACGGATGGCGGTCCTACCTGCCGGTCGCCGCCGCCATGTGGGTCTTCGTCGCGGTCAGCGGACTCGACCTGCCCGGGTGGGCCGTCTGGGTGGTGCTCGCCGCGTATGTGGCCGCGCTGGGAGCCATGGGCGTACGGGCCGCCCGCAAGTCCCGCATGCGACTGCACCGATCGCGCTACACCTGGCGTACGACCGCCGTGTTCTTCGCGAGCGCCATAGCGGGCGGAAGCAGCATCCTGGTCACCGGCTGGCTCGTCGAGTGGGCCGATCTGGCCTACGGCAGCCTGGTGCAGGCCACCGTGTGCGCCGGTCTCTTCCTGCTCGTCACGGCGCCCGCCAACCGGTGGGCCTTCGCCCCCGTACGCAACTACGACGGGAGCGGCCGATGAGCACCCCTTCCGGATTCGACGAACTGATCCACCCGTCCACGCGGCTCTCGGTGGTCGCCCTGCTCGCCGCCACCGAATGGGCCGACTTCCCCTTCATCCGGGACAGCCTCTCGCTCAGCGACTCGGCGCTCTCCAAGCAGCTCCACACGCTGGAGGAAGCCGCATACCTGGAAATCCGGAAGGAGGGCGGCGGGCGCAAGCGCCGTACGAAGGTCCGGCTCACCGACCGGGGCAGGAGCGCGTTCGAGGGGCACGTGGCGGCCCTGCGCGCGATCGTCGAAGGCGCCACCAAGAGCCCGCCACCGGGCAGCGCGTCGGCGTCCGGGTCCGAAACGGTTTCGGCCCACGCGGACTCCGGGGCGGGCGGGCGTAGCGGTGCCGCGGGGACGGAATCCGCCTCGACGCGTACGGAGGCCCGCCGGTGACCGTGACCGAACCCGTCGTACGGGTCCGCGACCTGCGGATGTCCTACGGCTCCAGAGACGTGCTCCAGGGCGTCGACCTCGACATCCACCGCGGTGAGATCTTCGCCCTGCTCGGCCCGAACGGCGCCGGGAAGACCACCACCGTCGAAATCCTCGAAGGTTTCCGCCGGCGCTCGTCCGGCGAGGTCCGCGTCCTCGGCACGGACCCGGTGCGCGGCGACGACGCGTGGCGCGGACGGCTCGGCCTCGTCCTGCAGTCCTGGCGCGACCACGCCAGATGGCGGGTCGGCGAACTCCTGGGCCACTTCGCCGAGTACTACCCCGACCCGCGCGACCCCGTCGCGCTGCTCGAACTCGTCGGCCTGACCGGCCAGGCGGACCAGCAGGTGAGCCGGCTCTCCGGCGGCCAGCGCCGCCGCCTCGACGTCGCCCTCGGCATCGTCGGCCGTCCCGAACTCCTCTTCCTCGACGAGCCCACCACCGGCTTCGACCCGGAGGCGCGCCATGACTTCCACGTCCTGGTCGAGAAACTGGCCCGCGACGAAGGCGTCACGGTCCTGCTCACCACCCATGACCTGATCGAGGCCGAACGCCTCGCCGACCGTATCGCCGTGCTGGTCGACGGCCGCATACGGGTCTGCGGCAGCCCGGCCGAACTGGCCCGCCAGGCCGCGGCGCGTGCGGAGGTGCGCTGGACGGACGGGGACGGGACGCCGCGACGGGAACGTACCGACGACCCCTCCCAGCTGGTGTGGGAACTGCACCGCGAGGCCGGGGGACCGATAGCCGACCTGGAGGTGCGCCGCCCGACGCTGGAGGACACCTACCTGCACATGGTCAACGCCGAGAACCGACACGCACACCCGGCGAACGCACGCAACCGAGAGGACGAGGCCGCATGAGGGGGACGGGACCGCAGCGATATCTGCGGGCGGGGGCCCGGCGCGGGGGCATCGAACTGCGCCAGCTCCTGCGCACGAAAAAGGAGCTGAGCGGCCATCTCGTCAACATCGTCGTGGCGATCGTGCTCGCCGTGACGATCAGCGACTCCGTGCCCGGCACGGAGCTGCCCATGGGCCACCTGATGATGGCCGGATTCGCCGCCTATCTGCTCTTCCAGCTCGGCGTGCTGAACATCCCGCAGATGCTCGTCACCGAGCGCGAGGAGGGCGTACTCCTGCGGCTGCGCGCCACACCGGGCGGCATACCGGCGTACCTGGTGGCGAAGGCGCTGCTGATCCTCGGCCTGGCCGTCGGCACCCTCGTGCTGCTGCTCACGGCCGGCGCGCTGCTGGCCGACGGCCCGCTGCCGGCCACCCCCGCCCAGTGGCTCACCCTGGTCTGGGTCACCGGCCTGGGTCTGCTCGCGGTCGTACCGCTCGGCGCGGCCATAGGCGCCGTCCTGCCCAACCCCCGCGAAGCGCTCGCCCTGATCATGCTGCCCGCCATGGCGCTGCTCGTGACCTCCGGAACGATGTTCCCCATCACCCGCATGCCCCACATCGTGCAGCAGATAGCGTCCCTGTTCCCCCTCAAGTGGATGGCACAGGGCCTGCGGTCAGCACTCCTCCCCGACAGCGCACTGGCCGCGGAGCCGACGGGTTCCTGGGAACTCCCCATGGTCGCCCTGATACTCACCATATGGACCATCGCCGGCTTCCTCCTGGCCGTCCCCCTCCTTCGCAGGACAACCCGCCGGGAATCCGGCTCCCGCCTGGCAGGCCGTCAGCACAAGGCGGCGATGGCAGGAGCGGGCGCGCCGGGTCGATAGAAGGGGAGGGCGGTGGGATGCGGAGCGCCCGGCACGCCTGGGACCCGGCTCAGTGACGCGGCGTCCAGTCCAGCGCTTCCCGCCAGCCGGGCCGGTCGGCAGCCCAGGCCGTCAGTACGGACGCCACGACCTCGTGACCCCGGTGGTCGAACGGGCCGGGGACATGCGCCTGGAAGTGCCGGGCGGGCCCGCCGTCCCGGTATTCCACCTGACAGCTCATGTCGTCGTTCAGATAGACCTGCATGTAGTACTGACCCGGCTGCCCGCGGTCGAGCCGGTCCACGATCACGAACCGGTGCCGCAGGTTCATCTCGCTGAGCAGATCGAACAGCTTCTCCTCGGAGGGGGCGTCGACAGTCGTCCCGTCCCATGTCTCCGCGCGTATCACCGGCGTCACCATGCCCACGACCCTAACGGCCCCTCACCGGCCCGCCCCAGCCGCCCGCCACCGTCGGCCACCCCCGTCTCAAGCCCGTCACCAGCCACGACACCCGCCGGGATGATTGCGTAGGCCCCTCGTGTTGAGAAAGGGTCAGGTCGGTCGCGGACGGTCCGGTGGGCCGGGGCCGGGACCGTAGGACACCGAAGCACCATGGACGACGACGATGGGACGGATGCCATGCCACTTGAGGGCGAGTACGAGCCGAGCCCGGAGAAGTGGGTACGCGACCAGGTCGAGCTGTACGAGAGCAGCGGCGGCACCAAGGGAACGACGATGCGCGGCCTGCCCGTCATCGTCCTGACGACCCGGGGCGCCAAGTCGGGCAAGATCCGCAAGACGCCGCTGATGCGGGTGGAACACGAGGGTACCTACGCCGTGGTCGCCTCCCTGGGCGGCGCCCCCAAGCACCCCGTCTGGTACCACAACGTCGTGGCGGACCCCCGCGTGGAACTCCAGGACGGCCCGGTCCGCACGGACCTGGTGGCCCGTGAGGTGACGGGCGAGGAGAAGGCCCTGTGGTGGGGGCGCGCGGTCGAGGCGTTCCCCGACTACGCCGACTACCAGAAGAAGACCGACCGAGAGATCCCGGTCTTCGTCCTGGAGACCCCGGAGACGAGCCACAGCTGACGCCGGACGTCCAAGCCACCACAGACACCAGCACGGCCCCCTGCCCGCGTGCTGCCGGCAGGGGGCCGTGCTGTCTGCGTTCCGTCGTCCGCCACGGAGCGCCGGGCCCGTGGCACCGGCTTCGTGCGTGGCAGCGACCGCCGTCGCGATGCCTCGATGACGGGCATCGACGTGTGTGCGAGAAGGGGAGGGGTGACGGCCGGCTGCTGCCACGGGGCCGTCGGCGGGCCCGGACGGCACGGACGCGCCCCCGCGCCGTAGCACGGACGCGGGGCGCAACCGTCGGGCGTACCGACGCGAGCGGGACCGGGCTCAGTGCCAGACGGCCTTGAAGTAGCGGCCGTAGTCGAACTCGCCGGCGGCCTTGCTGTGGGCGTATTCGGCGCCGGTGGCGGTGACACCCGAGGGGCCGCCGACGTTGTAGTGGCGGTATCCGCCGAGCGTGTTCTGCGACGCGTAGGCGCCGGAGCCGTACGCGCCGCCCGCGGCACCGCCGCCGTGCGGGTCTGCGGCAGCGGGCCCGGCGGCCAGGAATCCGGCCGCCGTGACACCGGCGAGGGTGATCGCGACGTTACGAAGCATGTGACTCTCCTGAAGATGATGTAGGTGGACCTGACGAGATGACCTTGACCCAGCCCTCGCCGGTCCGCACGCCGGGGCGGGCGAACGGGGTGACGCCGCGCTCCGCCACCCGCTTCGGGACGCGCCCCCGATGTCCCCACCGGACATCACCACCCGGCATCCCGCCCGGACATCACCACCGGGACGAGCGCGCCCGAAGCGACGCCCTATGAGGGGCGATGTGCCGCCCCGCGTCCAAGTGACCGCACCCCGGCCCCACCCCACGCCCTATGGTGTACGCCATGCCCGCCCCAGAACTGATCCGCATCGTCTCGCGTTCCTCGCCCATGGCACTCGCTCAGGTGGAGCGCGTACGAGCCGAACTGACCGCCCGGTACCCGGCGACCCGTACCGAGGTGGTGCCCGTCACCACCTCCGGTGACCGCTGGATGGGTGATCTGTCCCAGCTGGGCGGCAAGGGGGCCTTCACCAAGGAGGTGGACGCCGCGCTGCTGGCCGGGGAGGCGGACCTCGCGGTGCACTGCGTCAAGGATGTGCCGGCCGACCGGCCGCTGCCCGCCGGCACGACCTTCGCCGCGTTCCTCAAGCGCGACGACATCCGCGACGCGCTCATCCACCCCGGCGGTCTCACCCTCGACCGGCTGCCCGCCGGTACGCGCATCGGCACCTCCTCCGTCCGCCGGATCGCGCAGCTCGCCGCTTCCTATCCGCACCTCACCTGCGTACCGATGCGCGGCAACGCCAACCGCCGGCTGGAGAAGCTCCACGCCGGGGACGCCGACGCCCTGCTGCTCGCCGTGTCCGGGCTGGAGCGCATCGGCCGGCGCGAGGTCATCACCGAGGTCCTGCCGGCCGACACGTTGTGCCCGCCCATCGGCGCCGGAATCCTGGCCTTGCAGTGCCGTGAGGACGACACCGGCACTATCGACGCGGTCAGCGCGCTCGGTGACCGGGATGCCTTCCGGGAGGCGACGGCCGAGCGGATGTTCCTCCACGTCCTCCAGGGGCACTGCAACTCGCCGATCGCCGGCTACGCGAAGACCGAGCGCAACGGAGAACTGTCGCTGCGGGCCTGCGTCTTCACCCCGGACGGCAAGACCGTGCTCAACGCCCACGAGTGGGCCGGGCCGCTCGACCCGGCGACCCTGGGCACGTCCGTCGCGGTCGCCCTGCTGCGCCAGGGGGCGCGCGACCTGATCGACTCCATCGCGCACTGACGTAAGGATTGACATACCGGAGGCAGCCCGGCCCGTAACTCCAATGGGTCTGCTTTTGCCGGATCGGGTCATGTATGGGACCGGCCGATCCTACGGTGCCGTTGTAACGCACACGGCAGGGGAGGATCACCATGACCCAGTCCATCGACCTGGAAGAACTGGCCTTTGTGGCAGCCGTCATGGAACGGGCGCACCGGCTGCTCGTCGCCGAGGAGAAGAAGCTGCCGCCCCGCACGGCGGACGGGGACGAAGGCCCCGGCAGCCCCCATCAGACACTTCTCGGCGCCGGGGAGTTGTCGCGCGGTGCGGACGACGCGGTGCGGCGGATCGCCCTGGCGATCGGCTACGCCTGCGCCGGTCTGCACGCGCACGCGCTGCGGGCGACGAACAGCGCGCATATCTCGCCGCGCAGTGTGCCGGGCGGCACCGACCGCATGGCCAGGCCCCTGACTTCCGGCACCATCGAGGCGCTGAAACTGGTGCGCCAGGTTTCCGACTTCTTCGGAGAGGGGCTGCGGGAAAGCATCGACAAGGCGCTGGCGGCCCGCACGGCGACATGGCCGCCAGCGGACTGGACGAATTACGAGGAGGAACGCGCAAAATCCGCCGCCACGGCAGTTTCCGCCACGCATACGGCGGCCATCCCCACGGCGGCCATCCCCACGGCGGCCATCCCCACGGCGGCCACCCCCACGGCGGCCACCCCTCCCGCCGTTTCCAGCTGTCGAGTGGTGTCCGGCTCACCCGCCACCGATCAGTGACGGCGCCCGCCGTTCCGGCACCCCGCTGCTCCCCGTACCGCACCGGCCGCAGCCGCCCCGTCAGTGCGAGGAAGGCGACGAACGCGCCGGTGGCTGTCCAGCCGGGCCAGCCGGTCATTCCCCGCTGCCCCTGTTCTTCGGCGAGGAACTGGGCCGGCAGGGCTGTCTCTTCCCGCATCTCGCCGGGCGCGGCAAGGGAGCGCGCCTGGTGTGGGCGTACGGGGGCACCGGCGCCGCCTTCGTGCTGTGGCACCTGTCCACGCTCCTGATGGGTGGGCAGTATCCCGGACGCCACTGGTATGTGTCCGTGTTCGTGATGGTCGTCGGCTGCGTCCTCGTCCTGCCGGTCTTCACCTGGCTGCGCCTGCGCTCCGGGCCGGTGGTGTCGGCCATCGTCGGCCACACCTCGACCCAGCATCTTGAGCAGCAGGCCGACCGTCCAGACGAGGGCCGGCAGCCCGCGGCGGCGGGGTGACAGGGACGGCGGTCTCAGCGTTCGCAGAGATTGGGTCATGGCTATGACGCTAGAGACCCGTGACGGCCCGGGGAATGCGGTATTCCACCGTGTCGACCTGAAGACTTCTGCACCCCGATTCGGCACTCAACAGCCGTAACCTCCCGGACCGACGGCAGGAGAAGAGTCCGCGCGCCACCGCTCCCCGGCAACAACAAGGGCCTGCCCGCGGCCGGATGCCGCGGGCAGGCCCCTGCCGTCCGCTACTTCGCGAAGCCGTAGTCCAGCAGCTTCTTCGCGTCGGCGGTGCGGTTGGCCACCGAGCTGGAGGCCAGGACCGTACCGATGACGGTCTTGCCGTTCCGGGTGGCGGCGAAGACCAGGCAGTACTTGGCCTCCGGGCCCGAACCGGTCTTGACGCCGATGGTGCCGGCGTAGCTGCCCAGCAGGTTGTTGGTGTTGGTCCACGACATGTAGCGGTAGCCGCCGGTCTTCGTGGTGACCTTCTGCTTGGTCGACTTGGTCCCCACGACGGTGCGGAACGTGGCGTTCTTCATCGCGTTGGAGGCCAGCTTCGTCAGGTCGCGCGGCGTCGAGTAGTTCGCGCCGTTGCCGATGCCGTCGAACGAGTCGAAGTGGGTGTTGTTCAGGCCGAGGTTCTTGGCCGTGGTGTTCATCTGGCCGATGAACGACTGCACCCGCGCCGCCCGAGTGGACCCGCTGCCGAACTTGTCGGCGAGCGCGTACGCCGCGTCGCAGCCGGACGGGAGCATCAGCGCGTACAGCAGCTGGCGGACGGTGACCTTGTCCCCGACGATCAGGCCGGCCGACGAGGCGGTCTTGGAGACGATGTAGTCGCTGTACGCCTTGTCGACCGTGACCTGGGCGTCCAGGTTGAGGTTGCGCTGCGACAGCACCACCTGCGCGGTCATGATTTTGGTCGTGGACCCCATGGAACGGCGCGAGTCCGCCGCCTTGGTGAACGCGGCCGCGCCGGTGGCGTTGTTCATCACGAACCCGCCCGCCGCGGTGATCGTGGGCGCCTTGGGCGTGCCGGCCGTCGCCCGGGCCTGCTCGGCGGCCTTGGTCGCCGCGGCCCGCAAGGTGGCGGCCCCGGGTGCCGCGGCCTGTGCCGGAGCGGCGAACGCTCCGGCCATCAGCACGGCACCCGCGGCGGTGACGGCCGTCGCGGACAGACGACGTACGCCCTTAATGCCAGTTTTCAATGCAAATTCTCCAATTGTACCTGTAGTACGGCCACATGAGGAAGTGGCTCGCTCGTGAGACGCGGGAGACAGACTGAAGGATGCGTGCCGCACGGGAAAAATTCGCCGGTGTTGTGCTGATGCGCCGCCGGTGAAGAGGCGGGACCCGCCTCCGGCTTCGCCGCTGCGTCCCTGGTCACAGGCCCGGTACGGGCGACGTCCGCCGCCTCGGGCGGCCCGTACGGCAGGACCCGCCACCCCCACCGCATCGCTGCTCCGTACGATTTCCGCGGACGGTTGCTCGATTTCTGTTATCCGCCCGGTCGCCGCAGCATCTCCTGGGTGTGGGACGCAAGAGGCCCTAGTCGAAAGAGAGTGGACACAGCGTGAGCAGCGAACTCGACCCTGCGGTGATCGCCGCCGCCCAGACCGGGGACGGGCAGGCCAGGGACCGGCTCGTCACCGAGTCCATGCCCCTGGTGTACAACATCGTGGGACGCGCGCTGCACGGCCACGCGGACGTGGACGACGTGGCGCAGGAGACGATGCTCCGGGCCCTCGCCGGCCTCGGGGAACTGCGCGATCCGGGCAGTTTCCGGTCCTGGCTGGTGGCCATCACGATGAACCAGATACGCGCGCACTGGCGCCAGGACCAGGCCGCACCCGTGGACGGTGGCCTGGACGCCGCTTACGACGTCGCCGACCCCCGCGCCGACTTCGTCGGGCTGACCATCGTCCGCCTCGGCCTGTCCGGGCAGCGCCGCGAGGTCGCCGAAGCCACCCGCTGGCTGGACGAGACCGACCGGGCCCTGCTGTCGCTGTGGTGGCTGGAGGCGGCCGGTGAACTGACCCGCGCCGAGGTCGCCACGGCCATGGAGCTTTCGCCCCAGCACACGGCCGTACGGGTCCAGCGTATGAAGACCCAGCTCGAAGCCTCCCGCGTGGTGGTGCGCGCGCTGTCCGCGAACCCGCGGTGCGTGCTGCTGGAAACCGTCGTCGAGCAGTGGGACGGCGTGCCCTCCGCGCTGTGGCGTAAGCGCATCGCGCGGCACGCCCGCGAGTGCACGGTCTGCTCCTCCTTCTCCTCAGGACTGGTGCCCGCGGACAAGCTGCTCGTCGGCCTCGCGCTGGTGCCGCTGGCCGCCGCGCTCGCGCCGGACACCCTGGAGTCCCCGGTCCTCGCGGGCGCGACCACCCAGCAGCCCGCCATGGCCCCGGCGGCAGGAGGGTCGGCAGCTCCCTCGGTGGGCGGCGGCCCCACCGCGGCCGGTGGACGCGCGCAACTCCGTGACGCGCTGCGCGAGAGCCGCCGTGTCCGCCGCCGGCGCGCCGTCACCGCGGCCGCCGTGGCTGCCGCCGCCCTCGCCACCGTGGGCGGCGTCCTCCCGCTGATCACTTCCGGACCGGACGAGGAACCCGGTGCCACCCGCGCCGCCACCGAGCCCGAGTCGGCGCCGCTGGCGGGGCAGCCGCCGCGCAGCCCTTCCGCGAGCCCTTCGCCCTCCGGGAAGAGCCACAGCCCGACGCCCACTCCGTCCGCTCCGGCCTCCCCTTCCAAGGAGCCGCACACGCCCAGGAAGAAGCGGACCCCCACGGAATCGGCCGCCCCGGCCCCGCGCCCGTCGTCCGCCGCGCCCGCTCCGGCCGGCGGTTCCGCGAGCGGCCAGTCGCCGTTCGCGCAGCAGGTCACCGCTCTGGTCAACACCGAACGCGCCAAGCAGGGCTGCGCGCCCGTACGGGGCAACAGCCAGCTCGACACCGCGGCCCGGCGCCATTCGCAGGACATGGACGCGCGCAATTACTTCGACCACACCAGTCCGGACGGCACGGACCCGGGCGGCCGGATCAAGGCCGCCGGATACCAGTGGAGTACGTACGGGGAGAACATCGCCCGGGGGCAGCGGTCCGCCGCCGAGGTGATGAACAGCTGGATGAACAGCCCCGGCCACCGGGCGAACATCCTCAACTGCGCTTTCAAGGAAATCGGCATAGGCACCCACGAAGGGTCCGGCGGACCGACCTGGACGCAGGTGTTCGGCGCCCGCGGCCAGTAGGGGAGAGGGCCGGGCAATGCGCGGGGCGGACCTGCCGCCCCGCGCAACGGCCGGTTGCCCGGGCCCGCTTCCGTAACCGGCCCCCGTAGCAGCCGTCTTCCCGCGCGCGTTCTCACACTTGTCTCAGGGAATTCCTTCCGAACAAACCTCGTGGAATTGTCCGGGCCCCAGGCCCGTACCCGGGCTGAGCAGGCCGGACAAGTGCTGGACAAAACCTGGACAATGGCCCTCTTCCCGGGCCCGGTCGGCCGCCTCAGCATCATCACTACGACGGCGACTTCGAGCCAGGAGCGCACGGTACGGAATCCGCACCGGCGCCGGCCGGAGTCGCCGGGCACCCACGGCCGACCGGCGACGACCGGCCGTGGCGGCGCGGCGGCGGGCCATCGGCTTGGGGACGGGCCGCCGGTTTCCGGCCCGCCGCGCCGAGCAGTGCCGAAGCGGGGGACCGGGCCCGACGCGGACGCGCCGTACCGTGCGAATCCTTTCCTCCGCTGCTCCGCAATCCGCAGACGCAAGGCGAAACACCGTCCGCCGCCGTCGGCCCTCCCCGGAAAGAGGGGGCGGGCCGTAAGCCGTCCGGTACTCCGGAACAAAGGCAGTCAACGGCGAACGCGAGCCTAGGAGGGAAGCTTTGGAACCCGGGGAGTCGCAGGTCGACTTGAACACGGTCGCCGAGGTCGAAATCAATGCCCTGTCGGTGAGTGATTCGCCGAGGATCGCGGGAGAGAGTGCGGAGCACGTCGAATTGCTGGCCGTGGCCGACGGACCGCTGCCGCCCATCGTCGTCCACCGGGACACGATGCGGGTCATCGACGGCATGCACCGGCTGCGCGCGGCCCTGCGGCGCGGCCAGGAGACCATTCCGGTCCGGTTCTTCGACGGTGACGAGGCGGACGCCTTCGTCCTCGCCGTCGAGTCCAACAGCGCCCACGGACTGCCGCTGACCAAGGCGGACCGCAAGCGCGCGGCCGAACGCATCATCACCTCGCATGCCACCTGGTCCAACCGGATGATCGCCGCGATCGTCGGCCTGGCCCCGGCCACGGTGGCCAAGGTCCGCCGGAAGATGCCGGGCGGCGCGACGCCGGAGCGCGGACGCGTCGGCCAGGACGGCCGGTTCCGGCCGCTCGACGGCGCCGAGGGCCGCAAGCTGGCCGGTGACCTCATCGCCGAGAACCCCGACCTCTCGCTCCGTCAGATCGCCCGGGCGACGGGCATCTCACCGGAAACCGCGCGCGACGTACGCAACCGGATCCGACGCGGCGAGGAACCTCTGCTCGCGGGACGGCGCAGTGGCCCGCGCGGCCAGCGCGGTGGACAGCGGGGCCCCGGACGGCCCGCCGGCCGGCGCCGGGGGAGCGCCGGTGCGGTGACGCCCGTACGGATGCCCGCGGCGGACCGGAGCAGGACCGTGCGGCGCCTCAAGGGCGATCCGGCGCTGCGGTACAGCGACACCGGCCGCACCCTGCTGCGGCTGCTCGGCATCCACGCGGTCAGCCCCCAGGAGTGGGAGAGGATCACCGCGGACATTCCGGCGGACTGCCGGCGCACCGTCGCCGAACTGGCCCGTGCCTGCTCGGACAACTGGTCCGAACTGGCCCAGCGGGCGGCGGAACGCCAGGCCGGAGAGTCCGTGGGGGCGTGATCGTCTCCCGGACAGAGGAAACGTGCCTGCGGATCCGGAGACCGACCAGCGGTCCCCCTGCGTACGCCGCCCGCCGCCGCCCGTAGGCCGTCTCCTCGCGAACCGGCCCCGCCGCCCCCCAATGCCACACTGCTCCCGTGAGCGACCACAGCACAGCAGGTACGGAACGGAGCGCGGCCACCGGGCGGGGGCCGGGGCGCCGGGGACGGCCGGCCCGCCTCTCCCGTGACCGGATCATCGAAGCGGCCCTCGACGTCGTCACCAAGGAAGGCAGCGCGGCGCTGACCATGCGCCGGGTCGCCGAGGCGCTGGGCAGCTCCCCGATGAGCATCTACCGGCACGTACGGGACAAGGACGAACTCCTCGTGCTGCTTCTGGACCGCATCGTGACCGATCTGCCCCGGCCCGCCCTGCCCGACGAGCCCCGGGCCCGCCTCCTGGCGCTGCTGACCTGGCAGCGCGACGAGCTGGCGGCCCGGCCCTGGATCGTGGACGTACTGGCCCGCGGCGACCTGATGGCTCCCTCGGTCCTGTGGCTGCTGGAGGAGATCTACGCCGCCTGGCGGGCCTGCGGCCTGTCGCTGGAGGAGGCGGCCACGGCCAACCGGATCGTCTGGAACTTCGTCCTCGGCGACCTCGCGCAGCACGCCGCGCATCCCGAGGGGCGCTCTCCGTACCAGGTCGGCCTGCCCGCCGAGGCCGATGCCGAGCGGTATCCCACGGTGGCCGCGCTGCGCCCGTACTGGCTGTCCCCGGACCGCCGCGGCCACCTCGCCGACGATCTCGCCACGCTGGTGACGGCGCTGACGGCGACGCTGCCGCAGCGTTGCGCGGCGCGTCCGGCCGCCGGTGGTTGACCCGTTGCGTACGCGTACACAAAATGGCGGTATGAACGTCGTCGAAACGCTCTACCGCCGCTGGCTCTTCGATCTCTGGCACGGCGATTTCGCGGTGGCCGAGGAGATCTTCACCCCCGACTTCGTGGGCCACTGGCCCACCATGGACGTGCACGGGCCGAAGGGCGCGGCCGACCAGATCCGCCGGTCGCACGCGTACTTCACCGATATCCGCAACACCCTCGACGTCGGCCCGGTCATCGGCGACGGTCTGGTGGCCGCGCACTGGACCTTCCACGGCTCGTACCGTGGCGGCATCCCCGGCGCCACCGCCGAGCCCGGCACCCGCGTCTCCTTCGCCGGGCAGGACATCTTCCGCGTCGTCGACGGCCGTTTCGCCGAATACTGGGTCGTCTCGGACGGGCTCGGCATGATGACGGCGCTGGGGGCGATCTGAGCCGAGTCGTCGCACCGGGGGGAACACCGTGACAGGGAACGATCCGCACATCCATGTCGAGTCGGAGGTGGTGCACGGTGATGCCGCTGCCCGCACGATGCTGGCCGCCACGTTCGGCCTGGCCGGCGACCTGCCGAGCCGGGTCACCACCGGATGCGGGCTGCGGGTTCCCTATGCGATGACCTCGCCGCGCCCGGACCGTGTCACGTGCCTGGCCTGCCGTGAGCACGCGCGGCGCGTGCACCTGCGCCTCGCGGAAGAGGTCGAGCGCCTGAGCCGGATGCTCGGATCGGCCATCAGCCCCGCTCAGGGAAAGCTGGTGGCGGACTGGCACCGGGACCGCGCGGAGAAGTTCTCCGGCGCGTAGGGGTGACACGTCCCCTACAGCAGGCCGAGCGCGCTTCCGACGGGCCTTCTGAGCCGGAATTCCGCCGCCCCGTGACCGCCGTATGACGGAGATTTCCGCGGTATGTGACCGGAGAATGACAGGCCCCCGCACGGGCCGTGCGCCGTGCTTACCTCGACAACATGCACAGCAAGCACATCGCGGACAGCCCGTCATCATCGCAGCAGCAGTTCCCCGCCCCCGCCGCTTCCCCGCGCCGTCCCGGGCGGCGCGGGCGCCCCGCACTGGCCGCCGGGGCCCTTCTGATCGCGGGCGTGTCCCTCGTCGCCCTCACCGGCTGCGGCAACTCGGTGTCCGGCAACGGCGACAACGCCGACTCCGCCGCTTCCGCCCCGCCCGCCGGGAAGAACGGCGGAAAGCCGCTCTCGAAGCTGCTCTGGATGGGCGACTCGATCGCCGAGGCCGAAGCGCCCGCCCTCGAAGCCGCCGTCAAGGCGGGCGGCGCGGAATTCAAGTCCATCGCTTCCGCGGGCGGCGGTACGGTCGTCAAGGGCGAAGGCCCGACCGCCAAGTTCGCCGAGGACACCTACAAGGAACTGGCCAACACGGTCAAAACCTTCCACCCGGATGTCATCGCCTACCAGGTCACCACGTACGACTGGGGCACCGCCGCCCAGCAGACCAGCTCGTACGAGCACCTCGCCAAGGTCGCGAAGGACGCCGGCGCCGAACTCGTCATCGTCTCCGCGCCGCCTTTCAAGATCGACGACTTCTACAAGAGCCACGAGGCCGCCATCAAGTCCGCGCCCAAGGCGGCCCAGGACGCCGCCGCCAAGAACGCGGGCCAGGCCCGCTTCTTCGACGCCGCGGCCCTGTGGGGCACCGACAGCACCGCGGCCAAGGCCCAGCGCAGCCAGGACGGCATCCACACCTGCCAGCAGGGCGCCGCGGCCTTCGCCAACTGGTTCGGGGGCCAGCTGAGCAGGCACTACTCCTTCACCCCCGCGGCCCCGGAGAAGTGGGCCAAGGGCCCCTGGACCGGTTCCAAGGTCTACGGCCAGCTCAAGTGCGGCTGATGCCCGTACGCCGTCGCCCGGGTGCCGCGTCCGTACGTACGGAGGTGCACCGGGACCGACGGCGGTGAGCGGACCACATCGCCCGCCAACGCGTCGAGGGCGCTGCTCCAGCAGCCGGAGCAGCGCCCTCGGCCGCCGTCTCCCACGCTCCCTGCTGCCCCGAGGACCCGTACATGCCGATGACCACGCCCACGACCACGCCGCCCTCCCACCGCTCCGGCCAACGCCGCCGCCCGCGCCCGACGGCCCGGCACATCGCACCCCTGGACGGCCTGCGCGGCCTGGCCGTTCTCGGCGTCCTGTTCTTCCACGCCGGACACTTCGGCGGCGGCTTCCTCGGCGTGGACCTGTTCTTCGTCCTGTCCGGCTTCCTGATCACCGGTCTGCTGCTCAAGGAGGCCGGTGACCGCCGGGGCAGCATCGACCTCGCCGCCTTCTGGGAACGCCGGGCACGCCGCCTGCTGCCCGCACTGACGGTGATGATCGCCGTAACGCTGCTCCTCGTCGCCGTGGGGCCGCCGTACCTGCTCGGCTTCGCCCTGGAGGACGGCCCGTGGGCCGCGCTCCAGGCGATGAACTGGCACTTCATCAGCGAGCAGGTCGGCTACTGGAACGACGCCGACACCCGCGTCTTCAGCCACCTGTGGAGCATCGGTGTCGAGTGGCAGTTCTACGTGGTCTGGCCGGTGGTGGTCGCCGTCCTCGCCCGGGGTCGGGCCACGCGCCGTCTGGTGCCGGTGGTCGCCGCCGCAGGCGCCGTCATCTCCCTTGCGGTCATGATCGCGCTCGCTCACGGTCCGGACACCACGCGCGTGTACGAGGGCACCGACACCCGCGCCTTCTCGCTGCTGCTGGGCGCCCTGATGGCCACCGCTCCGGCCCGTCGCCTGCTGGCCAGGGTGCCCGGTCGGCTGGCCGGCGGCCTCTGTGCCGTTCTGGTGTGCGGCCTCGGGGCGTACTGGTTCCTTACCGACGGCCCCAGTTCGCCCTTCCTCTTCCGGGGCGGCCTCTTCCTCCACGCCCTGGCCGCCGCCCTCCTCATCGCCCTTCTCGCGCACGCCCCGGACGGCCTGGCCGGCCGTCTCCTGGGCAGCCGGCCCCTGCGATGGCTGGGCAGCATCTCCTACAGCCTCTATCTCTGGCACTGGCCGGTCTATCTGCTGCTCTCCGAGAAATTCCTGGGATTCGGCGGCTGGGGCCGTACGGCGGTCCTGGTCCCCGTCTCCCTCGCGGCCGGATTCCTTTCCAAAGTCCTGGTGGAGGACCCGATACGGTTCAAGGCCCGTTGGGCCCGAGGCCGTACGGGAATGGTCTGCTTCGCCGCCGCACTGGCGGCCGTTGCCGCCGCCTGCCTCTTCCTTCCCGTACCGAACCAGGGCGCGGACTCCGTGGACCTCACCCAACTCGCCGCTGCTTCCGGCCGCCGGTAACCGGCGGTTTGACGCCCTGCGTACCGATCGGTACTGTCGCATGCGTACCGATCGGTACGCACGGGTGCGGTGCCGCCTCCGATTCCGCTGTCGGCGGCAACGCGGCGACCATTTCGAGGAGTTGTGATGGCGGACGGGCAACCGCGGCACTCGCCGGCCGGCCAGCGTGTGTGGGAGACCGCGTGCGACCTCTTCTACCGGGAAGGCATTCGCTCGGCGGGCGTGGCCGAGATCGCGGAACGCTCGGGCGTCGGAAAGCCGAGCATCTACCGCAACTTCGAGTCCAAGGACGGCCTCGCGCTCGCCTATGTGAAAGCGAAGGCGGTCCCTTCGCGCGTCTGGCTGGAAACCGCGCGCGCGGCCTGCCCGGACGACCCGCTGGGGCAGCTCCGCCATGTCATCGCCGAAATAGCGGAGCAGATCAGCGCGCCCGGGTACCGGGGCTGCCCGCTGGTGAACGCGTCCGTCGAGTTCCCCGACCGCGGCCATCCGGTGCGGGTGGCCGTCGACGAACTGAAGACCGAGTATCTGGAACTGCTGGCCGAACTGGTCTCCCGGCTTCCCGTACGCGACCACCGCACCCTTGCCTACATGCTGCAAATGCTGGTGGAGGGCGCCAGCGTCACCACCCAGATCTACGAGGCGGAGAAATCCGCGACCGCGCTGAAAGAAGCGGCGGACCGCCTCATCGACTCCTACCTGGAGCGGTAAGTCCCGACCGCCCTCATTCCGTATTGGTCCGTTCTCTCGCGAATCGAGACTGTCATGCCTGCCACCACCGTCACTCACCTCCCGGACTACGCCGAGCAGCTGATACGCGGTCGCCGCGCGACCCGCGCATTCCGGCCGGACCCCGTGCCCGAAGACACTCTCCGGGCCGTCTTCTCCCTGGCCGGTGCGGCCCCTTCCAACTCCAACACCCAGCCCTGGCACGTGGAAGTGGTCAGCGGGGCGGCCAGGGACCGCCTGGGCAAGGATCTGATCGCCGCGCACACGGACCGGCGCATGTCGCTGGACTTCCCTTACCGCGACGACCTCTACACCGGTACGTACGCGCAGCGGCGCCACGAGGCGGGCGCCGCGATGTACGGCGCACTGGGCATCGGCCGTGACGACCACGAGCGGCGCGAGGCGTTCAACGCCGAGAGCCTGAACTTCTACGGCGCGCCGCACGTGGCACTGCTGTTCCTGCCGCCGAACGCGGAAGAACGCATGGCCGCCGATGTCGGTATGTACGGGCAGACGCTCCTGCTGGCCCTGACCGCGTACGGTATCGCCAGTTGCCCACAAGGGCTCCTGAGCTTCTACGCCGACACCATCCGGGAATCACTCGGCATTGTCAGCGACAGAAAGATTCTCTTCGGCGTCTCCTTCGGATTCGCCGATACCTCGGCGCCCGTCAACAACATCACCGTCCCCCGCGCCGAACTGGCGGAAACGACCCGCTTCCACGTCTAGCCGAGCGTATCCACCACATATGCGGCGGCATCGGCGATAAGTGTCTGGTCGTAAGCGGCGTCCTTGGTGGATTTGCTCGACATGATGGAGATGAGCAGCGGCGGAGCGGACTTGGCGGGCCACACGACGGCGATGTCGTTGAGCGTCCCGTAGTCGCCGGTGCCGGTCTTGTCGGCCACGGTCCATCCGCGCGGAACGGCGGCCCGGATGCGTCGCGCGCCAGTCATGTTGCGTTCCATGAGGTCGCGGAGGAAGGCGCGTTTGTCGGCGGCCAGGGCATCCCCCAGCACGACCTTCCGGTAATCCGTACCGAAGGCCCGGGGAGAGGTCGTATCGCGCGGATCCCCTGGAGTGGCTTCCGTGATCGCCGGTTCGATCCGGTCCATCCGGGTGACCGTGTCGCCGAGGCCACGGGTGAACGCCGTCAGCTCTCCCGGCCCGCCGATTTCGCGCAGCAGCAGATTGCCTGCCGTACCGTCACTGAAGCGAATTGCCGCGTCGCACAACTGGCGAATCGTCATGCCTGTCGCCACATGCTTCCTCGTGACGGGGGAGTGCTTCATCAAGTCCGCTTCGGTGTACGTAACCACCGTGTTCACGTACGACAGCGGATGGCGGTGCAGAACCGCCGCTGCCGCCAGCCCCTTGAACGTCGAGCAGAACGCGAACCGTTCGTCCGCCCGGTGGGTGACAGTGGCTCCCGTACCGGTGGCGAGGGCGTACACCCCGAGCCGTGCGTCGTACTTCCGCTCCAACGCGGCCAAGCGCGGGTGACGGTCGTTTCCGGTGGAAGCGGGGGAGGGGGAACCGCTGGGCGGTGCGGATTCCGGCGCCCGGTCCTTCGCGCATCCGGCCAACGGAGCCAGTGCCGCCGCCATCCCCAGAACTGCGCGGCGGGAAAGGAGTGATCGTGATGACGTCATGGTTCTACCTTGTCCTGCCGCGCGCTTCTGAGGCGAGCATGCGCGGTGTGGCGTGACGCCGGAGGCGGTCACTCTCGTGTCGCGTAGGCACAACTCCCGTACGAGAAAAGTCAGTTGCGGCACCAAGCCAGCATCCGGACAGTGGTCGCATGACCGCGACCGCCCCTCGCACCCCGCCACCCGGTCTGACCGTGCGACCGGCGACGCCCGACGACGCGGCGGTGGTGTGCGCGCTGCTCAACGAGATCGACGTGTGGGAGATCGGACGTGCCGACACCGACCTGACGAAGCCTGGCGATCAACACGATTAGCGGGAACACTCTGTCTATGGGTTGCAACAGAGGGCATCTGTCGTGAGGCGGCGGGCAGTGATCTACTGCCGTATCAGCCGTGACCGGGAGAGTCGGGAGTACGGTGTGAACCGGCAGGAACGGGCCTGCCGCGACCTGGCTGAGCGCCGCGGGTGGGACGTAGTGGCTGTGCTGGTGGATAACGACATCACTGGTACCGGACGACGACAGCGTTCTGATTACGATGAGCTGCTGTGAATGCTGCGGGCCGGCGAGGCCGATGCTGTGCTCGCGGTGAGCGACAAGCGCCTGAACCGGAATTACCGCGCAGCATTCGACTTGCTGGATCTCCTCCAAGCTCATGATGTTGCGGTCGAATACGTCAAAGGCGGTGCGGTGAACCTGAACACGGCTGAAGGGCGTGGTGAAGCCCGGAGGAAGGCCGTGAGCGCGCAGGAGGAAGTAGAAGAAATCGCCGAGCGGGTGCGCGATGCCCAGGTGGACAACCTGCGGGACGGCACCTACCGGGGTGGCCCCCGGCCCTTTCGGATACGAGGCAGACGGGACCACCGTACGGACGCTGGCTTGCCCGGACTGTCCGGGGCATGAAGGGTTCCTCGCTGACCGGACGTGCCGGGTATGTGGCAGCCAGGCTTACAACGTCCCGAAATCGGAAGCCTGGTACACCGAGCAGGCCACCCGAGCTGTCGTAGCCAGGAAATCCCTGCGGGGTATTAACCGTTACTGGCAGGATGAAGGGGTAACCACAGTCCCGCGCCGTCGTCGGAATCCGGACGGCACCTGCAGTGAACCAGTCGCTGGCTCCTGGGGAAACAAGGGGCTGCGCGGTCTACTGTTGCGGCCTCGCAATGCGGGATTGATCGACCATAACGGAGTCATTGTGGGAAGGGCCGCTTGGCCTCCCCTTGTAGACGAACCGCTCTGGCAGGCATGTCGAGCGATACTGACTGACCCATCTCGTCGGACCTCTACTTCCAACGCTCGAAAATGGCTTGGGACGAACCTGTACCGGTGCTGGTGCGGAGCTTTCCTCGGGGGGAACACGGCGGGAAACGGGGGGCGTGAGACAGTTGCTCGGCGCGTTGCCAAAGTGAAGCGAGAAGGCCGAGAACTCACGCGGGAACAGCAGCAGACCTGGTCTTCGAAGTACCGCTGCCACACCGGCAAGCACGTCACCGTGGCAGCGGAGCCCTTGGACGCATACGTGGAGCGGCTGGTTGTTGATCGACTGTCCTGGCCGGACGCAGCCTGCCTGGTGCTGCCGCCGCCTGGCAATGGCTTTGCGTATGCAGATCTCGTGCTGGAAGCCGAGGTCCTGCGGGCCCGGCTGACCGGATACACCGAGGACTACGACAACGACTTGATCACACGGGAACAGATGCTGGCCGGCACGGCCCGCACCCGGGAACGGCTCGTCGCGGTAGAAGCGCGGATGGCACCGCCACCACGTTCAGTGCTCACCTCTGTCCCGCTGGGCACTCCGGACGTGGGAGCGGCGTGGGAAAGTTATGACGTGAGCCGGAAGGCGGAAATCGTCGCTGCCCTGATGACGGTCACCATCCTGCCCGGGCGCCGGGGGCGTCCCGCTGGCTCGTGGCGGGCGGGCGAGAGTTACTTCGACCCGGGCCGGGTCCAGATCGAGTGGCTGGTGCCGGACCATTGACCTTCGGGGGCAACGACAAGCCCTCTTCTCGTCGTCGCCCCTGGCTCAGGGGTGGCTCTGTTCACGAGTTCCGACAGCGCATGTACGTGACTTCGGGCAGCGCCCCGGCAGGGCCGTGTTCGATGTTCACGAGAAGCGGCAGCACCCACATCGGCTCCTCGTCGGTAGCCGCAGGGGCGAGCCGGGGGGCGTTTGCCGTGCCCTGCGCTGTTCGTGGGGGTGAGCCGCCGATCGCGACGAGGGCCTCGTGGTCGCCGGGTTGCCTGGCCGTATCGAGCAACCA